>JADJTD010000003.1 GCA_016711345.1 Chloracidobacterium sp. | reverse complement strand
GCGACATCAGCCTCTTATGGGGTGAAGAACGTAACCACCGCCCTAATCGCAATTCTTGAAATCTTCACACGCCACATCACTGATCTGAGCGAAGGATATATCACCCAAGACGGCGAAGCGATGAAGGGAGTTGGCGCGGTGCCGATTGCCTCTGTGACAGGTGTAAACATCCCTGCCAAGACTGCCGCGCTGCTCAAAAAGATACTCGAACGGACGCGCTCAACGATGCCGAAGGGCAAGACGAACGCTGATGCTTTGCATCAACTCCTTGAACAGATTTCGGATGGACTGAACGTTAAGAGTTAAACATGGCGCGAGGATTGACCAAAGAACGCGAACTTGAGATCGAGAAACGGCGTGCCATTGTCGCAGCCAATGTGCTGGCAGGGCTGAACTACCGCGACATGGCATCGCAGTTGAATGTGTCGCTTGGCACGATTGCAAATGACGTAAAGATCGTAGCCAGGCGATACCGTGAAGAACAGATCAGCGAGTATTCCGACATCGTACAGTTGGAAATCCGCAGGATCGACACCGCGCTTAATGGTATTTGGGAGGGGGTAAAGGCTGGCGACAGGGACTCCATAACCATGTTGGTGATGCTTCAAAACCAGAGAGCGAAATACCTGGCGTTATTTGATCCAGAGTTAGACAGGCTCGGACTGTTGTTCCCGAACTTGAACAATGATCCAGAAAAACAAGTATCCATTGATGAAATCAGGCGCAAGCGGTGGGAAGCCGTTTACCCACAGTTGCAAGAAGTTATAGAAGTGGAGGCACAGGATGTCACAACAAGCAGCGACGTATCAGACTCAGCAGAACAGTCAGTCGACCCAAGAGCAGGCAGTGAACCTGTTGACGGAATACCCACAGATAACGCCTGATGATGTGCGCGAGATTCTAGATGCTCTGATGGTGGTCCGAAACTCGACGGGCTGGGGCAGGATTGAATTTATCATCCTTGCCAGTTCCATCGAGGATACGAATATTCATATCACCAAGAAGCGCCGACCTCCCAAAAAGGCAGAGGCGCAAAAATAGAAAGCGTAAATTATGAGCAAAACAACAGTAATTCAAATCGGAAATACCGACGATAAACTATCCCAGGCTATGTGGGCGCGATTTTTTGAGAGAGTTGATAGCGCCATAAAAAGCAATGCAACTCAAATATTTTTTAGCGGGGCGTCTTACCCAACAGCGGAATGGCAAAATGCTGCATGGGTATTTGAGATAGACGAGGATGCAAGCCTCCGGCTTTATGACGAAATAAAATATTTACGTCAAAGATTTAACCAAGATTCAATTGCGTGGACTGAGGGTAAAACCATCCTGATCAATCAAAAATAGAACGCACGTTTCAAAAATCATGTATAATGCAGTAACAACTTAGATCGCCCGACTGATGTCGTAGAACACGGGGCAGATTCCAGCAATGGAATTTGCCCCGTGTATTTTTTTATCTAGTTAAGGAGATAGGCATGAAAAATTTGAAGAAGTTCCTCACTGTTTTTTTGGCTGTGATCGTGATGGCGTCCGTGTTGGTCGTTCCTGCGTTCGCTCAGGGAGCAACTCCGCCGGCTGAGACCGTGCAAGATGGAATCTCCCAGGTGTTCAAGGCGTTGTTTGAAATGTTGATCGCTGTGTTTGTGATCGGGCTCGGCTCGGAGCGTGGTACTCAGTTGGTCAAGACCTTCTGGAACCTGCTGGCTGACAAATTTGCGCCCGTATTCAGCCTCCGCGATCAAAAGGCTTTTGTACTGGCCGCAGTCGTCGCGTTCTTTGTGACTTTCTATTTCGGGGTCGATATGACACAGTTCCTGAACCTGTTTGACGGGTTTGATCCTGAATTACTCAAGATGGTCAATGCGTTGCTTCTGCTTTTTGCCAGCAACAAGATTCACGGCTCTGCCGCTGGTTGATCGTTGATTGGGGAAGGGTAAGGGTAAAACCTTACCCTTTTTAGCATGACGACTGAAACGATCCTTGCGCTTTTTACTGCTGTTCCGTCATTGCTGGCCGCTATGGCGGCTTTGTACATTACGTTTCGTAAAACTCCGACTGAAGTAAAGAAGACCGATGCTGAATCTCACAAGGCTGACGCCGAGTCTCACAAGGCTGACGCTGAAGCAAATAACTTGCATGCACAGGTAGCTGACAGATGGGCTGAGCACGTTCTTGAGTTGCAAAAAAGAGTCGAAGAACTGACCTTGGATGTTGCACAGGTACGGCGCGAAAACGAAAAGTATCGAATAGAACTCAACGAGCGTGATGAAATCATTGCAGATATGAAGGACTGGGCATCTCGATTGATCCATCAGATCCAAAAACATGCTCCTGAAATCACACCGGAACAGTTTATCCGTCATCGAAGAGTTTCTGACAAAAATATAACGACGCAGGCGGATTAATCCGATGTGGACTCAATCTCCGATAACCTTGTATTCCTGATCGAACACCTCTCTCTCCCTGATGCTGTCGGCGACCCCGATGCGAAATGGAAGAATTTTCAATTATCGCACCTTAACAACCCGTCGCTATTGGCGATTGAATCAAAGAGCCGGCAGGTAGGCTGGTCATGGCTGGCAGCAGCAGAGAGCGTGGCAAGCGCAATCAATAACCCGCGTGTGCCACACATCTTTGTGTCGATCAATCAGGACGAAGCGGGAGAAAAAATCCGCTACGCCAAGGCAGTGATCGAAGCTCTGGATGCAGACATAAGACCAAAACTCAAGACAGATAACCGCTTTGAGTTGGAATTCCACAACGGGTCACGCTTGATCTCTCACCCTTGCCGACCTGTGCGCGGTAAGGCGAAAGCGGTCATCTATCTGGATGAATTCGCACATTATCCGAATGACCGCGAGATCTACCAGTCTGCATTACCCGCCATTTCCAAGGGTGGCAAGATGCGGATCGGGTCCTCACCACTCGGAGCTCGCGGAGTCTTCTGGGAGATCTACACCGAAGCGTTCCGTAAATACCCAGGTTATGTCCGCGGAATGGTTCCGTGGTGGCTTACATCCTCGATGTGCAAAGATGTCCGGTCGGCTACGCTACTTGCACCAACCTTGCCGACAGAGGATAGGGTTTTCCAATTTGGGACACCGCGCCTGATCCAGATCTTCGAAAATATGGTGCTCGAGGATTTTCAGCAGGAATACGAATGTGCCTGGCTTGATGAGGCTGTCTCATGGATTGATTGGGATCTTATCAAGCGCAATCAGGCATTGGCGGCTGATGGCAAGCTCTGGTACCGCAAAGTGCGTGGAGTGGATGCTGCCCTGCAAGCCGTGAACGAAGTTGCACAGATGTGCATAGATGCCCGGATCGAGCCGACCCTTGTTGGCGGAATGGATATTGGACGCAAACATGACACAACGGAGATCATCCTGCTTGGAAAAAACTCGCACCTTGAAAGCCTGCCATACCGTTTGCATGTATCCCTTGACCGCACCGAATTTACCCAGCAGAAAGCAGTTGTACGGAAGGTGCTCGATATGTTGCCTGTGACCAATTTCCTGATCGATGACTCTGGTTTGGGAATGCAACTTGCCGAGGACATTACAGCAGATTATCCACAGGCGCAGGGTGTCACATTTACGAACGAGAAGAAGGAACTTTGGGCAGTTGAAGCGAAACTTCGATGTCAAAAGGCAGAGGCACAAATACCTTTAGAGCGTGATCTTGCATATCAAATCCACAGCATTCGCCGAAAAGTGACGGGAGCAAATTCCAGCACATTCGACACGGAAGCGAACGAGAAACACCATGCCGATATGTTTTGGGCGTGGGCGCTGGCTCTGTGGGCTGGCAAGAGTGGCACGGCACTGACAGTGAAGCGCGGCAAGAACCCGATGAAGAACAATCGCGGATAGACGGAGTAACCAATGTTTGATAGTTTGAAAGAGACACTCTCACACATAAGAAAAGTTCAATTTTTCTTGATGGAAATCATTATGAAAATTCATAAGCGATCCATCCATCACGACGATAGCAAACTCCATGAGCCAGAAAAGGCTGTGTATGACAGGTACACGCCAATGCTGAGGTCATTGACCTATGGCAGTGACGAATACAAATCTACCTTGAAAGATATGGGGGTGGCGTTGGAGCATCACTACGCAGTAAACAGCCATCATCCTGAGCACTACCAAAACGGCATCAACGGAATGAACCTGATCGATCTTATTGAAATGATATCGGATTGGAAGGCTGCCAGCCTCCGACATGCCGACGGGGATATTTTGAAATCCATCAAGATCAACAAAGCTCGGTTTGGTATTTCTGACCAGTTAGAGACAATTCTGATCAACACTATTGTCGAAATGGGCTGGCTGGTGAAGCACGACGGATGATCACATGGCAAATATCCTGCAAAGACTTTGGAGAGCAACTATGAAGGGTTACGCAGCTTTTCAGTCCGCCTATCTTGGGACGGATCAAACCAATCTCGATAACTTCGAAGATTTCGCGGCGCGGAAATTGCGCTACTCCCTGCTGTGGGCGATGAATGAAAATAATGCCTACGACAAACTGAATGCCTGGAGCCAGTTGTACAAAAGCGAATATCAGCTTTATGAGCACATCCGAGGCATATATAACCCGGCTTACAGACTTGGGGAGTTCTGGAAGTCGCACCTTTGGGGCGGGATGCTGGACCCTGGCGCGGGCGACGGTAAAGAGATCAAGAGCGCCCTGCCGATCATCGCAGATAATAAATCTCTTCGTCCTGCCATATCCCAGATTTGGAAGTGGTCGAATTGGCAGGTCAAAAAAGATGTTTTCTCGCTTTGGGGAACAACATTTGGCGACGGCATCATTATTGTCAAGGATATACCTGCAGTTGAAAAAGTGTATATGTCCCTTGTTCATCCTTCGCAGATTGCCGATATTGTCTTGGACGATTGGGGCAATGTAAAGGGATATGTCATCGAAGAAGAACGGCAAGATCCACGCCGGAATGATGGCGCGAAAGTGATGTACCAAGAGGTGGCATATCGAGACGGCGAAAATGTAGTGTACGAAACCTACTTGGATAATGAACTGTACCCGTGGGATGGGGATTCGGCGACATGGGATGTCCCCTACGGTTTTGTTCCGATGGTCTTTGTAAAACACAACGACGTGGGGCTGAATTTTGGCTGGAGTGAGATGCATCCGGACTTGGGCAAATTCCGCGAGATCGACGATCAAGCCTCGAAACTACACGACCAAATTCGCAAGGTGATTGCTGGCGGTTGGCTGATGGCTGGAATGAGTGCGCCGTCAGATGACGAAGAACAGGAAGACCGCGAATCCGAAAACATGATCTGGACCACAAACTCTGAGGCAAAAGCACAATCCCTTGTGAACGACATTGATATTCCGGCTGTGTCATCGAATATCAAGCAGTTGTTGGAGGAATTGGAGCGCGATTACCCCGAACTGAATTCGGATTTGCACAATGTCTCTGGCGACATCAGCGGTCGAGCTCTGCGGATCAATCGTGCGCCAGTGGAAGCCAAGGTGCAGCAGCGCCGACCCAATTACGACAATGCACTTGTCCGCGCACAACAAATGGCGGTTGCTATCGCAGGTTGGAGGCGGTACAAGGGGTTCGAGGGCTTTGACCTGACCAGCTATCAAAGAGGCAATCTTGATCACTCCATAGGTGAAAGACCTGTCTTTGCCAAAGACCCGTTGGATGATACAGAAATACAATCGGCGTTTTGGGCTGCCGCCGCTCAAGCAAAGAGCGCGGGAATGCCTCTTGAGTCGTTCCTCGAAGATAACGGCTGGACTGCCGAAAGGATATCCAAAGTGTCGGCGAAGATCGCGGAGAACCGCAAGAAGCTCATGCAAGAAGCAGATTTTTTTAGTGGCGACCAGAACTCTGAATAGGCTGATCTATGCTCCTTGCTGAAGACCTCGACGCGCTGGTTGATCCCATCGTGGCGCTTTATGAAGAATATACCCAATCTGTTCTTAATGACATTGCGCGTCGGTTGGCAAAAATGCCAATGACAGAAACGGCGACATGGCAGATGCAACGACTCATAGAGTCAGGGCTGGTATATGAAAACGCTCTTGAGGAATTGGCACGGCTGACAGGTAGATCACAGAGAGCACTGCGCGAGGCCTTTGATGCTGCTGGAGTGAAATCACTGGCATTTGACGACAGTATTTATATAAACGCAGGACTCAACCCGTTGCCTATCAATCTCTCACCTGCTATGGCGCAAGTGCTCTCCGCAGGGCTGAGCAAGACTCAAGGTATTGTCACGAACATGACGATGACTACCGCCACAACCGGTCAGACTGCGTTTATTCAGGCGGCAGACCTGGCTTATATGCAGGTAGCAAACGGAGCCATGAGTTATGACCAGGCGATTCGCGCCGCGATCCAACAGGTGGCTCAAGGCGGTCTTACTGTGATCTCCTATCGCGGAAGCGCTGACCAGTTGGATGTAGCAATGCGTCGGGCAGTGTTGACTGGAGTCTCGCAAACCACAGGTGAGATGCAGATTGAGCGCATGAACGAAATGGACGTGGATCTTGTGCAAACATCTGCCCATATTGGGGCGAGACCTGATCACCAGCGATGGCAAGGGACAATCTTTTCGAGGTCTGGACGTGATAAGCGCTATCCCGATTTTGTGGCTGAGACTGGATACGGAACTGGACCGGGTCTGATGGGCTGGAATTGCCGACATTCGTTTTATCCGTTCTTCGATGGCATTTCAAAGAACGCATACAGACAGCGTGAGTTGGACTCATACGCCAGCAAAGTATTAACTTATCAAGGTAAAGAAATAAGCGTTTATGAGGCCACACAAATCCAGCGTGGGATCGAGCGCAAAATTCGTGCTTGGAAACGGCAGGCATACGCGCTTGAGGCTGCAAGTTTAGATAATGCTCGTGAGATAGCCAAGATTCGCGCTTGGCAGGCTCGTATGCGGTCTTTCATCCAACAGACGAAGTTGAATAGGCAGTACGTTCGTGAAGGTGTAAGGATAATGGTATGACAAATCTTGCTTTACTAATTTTTGGTGCGATGACTTTGCAAATGGTGACTAGCCCAACTATCACGCTTGATCCGACAAGTGCTAACTTAATCACTTGGCGCGGTCGGACGTTGGTGGCGGCTCATAACTACCTCGCAGGATCTAATTTTTACGATCTTGCAGAGGGCGATATTGTAGAGGCAGTTTTCACGGATGGGACGAAAAAATATTACGCAGTTTGGGACCGCCACATCGTGACTAATGTTGACGATCCTGTGCATTGGTCAAAAAAATATCATCAGTACACAGGCTGGGACAGGATCACGCTTATTACATGCCATCCCGAAATTGGAGTGACTGACCGTTACATGATCGAGCTTGTACCTGTTGATTTGGATCCGCGTGATTTCGCGCAAATGATGAAGGTGGACGGGAAATAATGTTCCAAAGTGCATTTCTGCCGAATTTTACGAGAAATACATCCAAGCAAATTAACTATTTGTTGGAAGACGATTTCCGCATCGCGACGCCAGTTTTGGCGCCAGCGGTCAATGGCACTTTGGCGACAGATGGCGTAAATGTCAGAACGGTCACGGACACGAATAATAAAATTTCGATATATGGAAATCAATGCAGCTTTCTTTCCGGCTCAGTTGCGAACGTGGATGGTCTATGGTATCCACCGCATGTTCGTGGTGCAGGGAAGGTTTGGGTTTCATCGATCACGATTGGCAGGGTAGCCAATGATCTGAGAATAGGAATTGATGTAAATAACTCCGGTGTAATTCAGGACGGTTTCCGATTCATCTCCTCTGGCAGTTTACGCGCGCTGGATGCTGCTGCGGCAACAAAAGTCGTTGGAACATACGACATAAACACAAAGTACGACCTGGCTATGGTCGAAAGATTATCAGGGTACTTTACCTTTATTCGTGGCGGGGCGTTTACGAACTGGTCGTTTTTGTACCCGTCAGAAACCACTTCAACAGCGACAATTTTTCCGGGCATTTCATCTGCGTCGTCTACATGCGACTGTGCCATTGATTTCATGAAAGTGGCGAATGTCGAATATCTTGTTTCTCCCATCGCTTCCGACAGTTTCAACAGGGCGAATGGCTCCATTGGTAATACGGATGGTCTTGGCGCGTTCGAGTCCGGGGGCGATGGCGTGCAATGGATCAACGAAATAGGCTCATGGAATATCAGCGGTAATGTAGCTTCCGCGGCAACTCTTTCAAGTTCACTGGCTGTTGCCACAGTGAATCTCCAAACACCGAATGTCCATATCGAGGTCGATGCAACACGGTTCGCCGGTGAGATTGGCTTGATTGTGAGATACCTTGATGCGTCCAATTTCATAAAACTGCGCATCAATAGCTCTGCAGTAATCATGGAAAAAGTTATCGGTGGAGTTTCGACATCCGTTTCAACAACTGCTGTGACGTATACCGTTGGAGCAAGGCTTGAGGCCCGGGTGATCGGCAACACCTTTCACATTTACTACAACAATGCGTTCGTGAAGTCGAACACCGTCACAGACGCGAGCCTTCAGTCAGGTACAAAAGTTGGCTTATATGCTAATACGGTTGGGAACACGATTAATAACTTTGTTGCGTGGGACCTTGGTGATACAGGTGTTTACAACTCGCTTGATCAATTTATCTTATGAGGAACTATGAAACTACTTGTATCAAACACACTCACAAATCAGAACATATCCAGCGCGCTGCTAACTCACACCTACACAGCGGACGCCGATCGATCTATATATTTCCGGTTGTTCGCTGACCAGGTTGTCGGCAATGGCTATTACACAGCCTATATCACCATCCAACGTGGAGGCGCTGGGAGCGCGTATCGGGCTGTCCCGATTACGACCGCGAACGTTGCCAGCGGCGTGACGTCCATTGCATTGACGACCGGATCAATTCCCGTGTCGGCTGGCGATGTGCTGCGAGTTTACCTGCAGGGATTGGCAGGGGATACGACCACGCCTGACATCATCACTGAGGTGCATGAGGACAACAGCACGCTCGACACGGTATGGACTCCGGCTAAAGCTGGATACCTGACAGGCGATGCTTTTGACAGGCTTGGTGTGCCGGCAGGCGCTTCCGTCTCAGCGGATATTGCGACCCGCCTGGCAGCGGCAGGTTACACCGCACCTGATAATGCCAGCATTACGGCAATCAAAGCCAAGACGGATGGACTGCCCGCATTTCCAGCTTCTTCAGGTGATGTGACAACGGCTGAGGCGAACATCATCGCTGCTCTGCCGGCTGAACCTGATAATGCAGGTATCACGGCGATCAAATCCAAGACAGACGGGCTGCCGGCATTGCCAGCATCCTTTGGTGATGTGACAACGGCTGAGGCGAATATCATCGCTGCTCTGCCTGCTGCGCCTGACAATTTGAGCATCGCGGCAATCAAGGCCAAAACAGACGGACTGCCGGCATTGCCCGCATCCTCTGGTGATGTGACAACGGCTGAGGCAAACATCATCGCTGCTCTGCCAGTTGCTCCTGATAACGCCAGTATCGCTGCCATCAAAGCCAAGACAGATGGATTGCCTGCCGACCCTGCCGACGAGTCTAATGTCCTTGCGGCGATCTCTGCGATCGTGCTCAATCCGACAATTGCTCTAGCAGTTTCGGAAACTGATGCACTGGCGGTGTCAAGTGGAGAGATATCTATTACATCGTATGCACAACTCAGTCAGAGCATCACGAGCTCAGTCACATCCAACTTGGACACAGCGCAAAAGATATGGTTTGCTCTCAAGGACCACTACCTAGAGGATGACAGCAAGAGTCTTCTGATGATCGAGAAAACTGGAGGATTATCAGTTGCAGCCAAAGATACATATGCCACGACCACAGACGGTAGTTTACAAGTGACTGGTGTAAGCGGCGCGTGGGAAATTTTTATATCCATCAAAGCAGCGGCAACAGCATTACTACATGGATGTGCTGGAGGTGAGAAGCTGGCAGAGGTTAAGGCTTTATTGGCTGATGACTCAATTGTTGTTATTTGGTCCGGTACTGGCGTGGTCAGCCAGGGTGTTATCCATACGATTTCATAGTTAACAGGAGATTGACATGGCACGTTTTCTAGTTGCAACAAGGCACACCGCACTTCTGGATTTTGCTGGCGGAAAAATCAAGGCGAACATTAATCCATTGCAGATCAGAACTACAGCCGCTACGGGAATGAAGCGTCCTGCAATGCAGGATCTTGCTGTGGCGTTAAAAATGGTTTGCAAGCACGCCGGAAAGATCAATAACGTTAACGTCCCTTATAGCGGGACAAAAATCGACCCTGACGAGTCACCCAATGGAGCTACTTTTCAAGTATTTCCAAAGGATGATCGCTATAAAATTACATTTGAACGGGATCAACACGGTCATGTGAAAGCTGTTGTGCCGGCTTTCTATTTTACGGATATTCCATCGGCTGCGCAGGCGGCTTATGTCTGCCAGAAGGTAGCCGACCTGATGGCATCATACGAGAAGGCTTAATCATGGATGGACAATATGAGGATCGCGGGAATGTTGGCCGGGGCTGTGTAGTTGGCTTTATATTTTCACTCATGATATACGCTGCGGTCGCTGGCATTATTTTTCTGATCTTCGGAAGATAATTAGAAAAATTGTGCTATAATGCGATTAATTGACAGGGGCTGGCGAAAACCAATCCCACTCACGCCTGACTGAGTTCACAGAAACCGAGGCGCTCTTAATTGAGCGTCTCGGTTTTTTTTGTTAATCAGCGGGTGACCTACTTACGCAATGCCAGCGGAAATGGCAGAGGAAAATAAAAATGAACAAACGATTTTCACTTCTTCAACCTCATGTGTATTTTGACGCTAACTCCGGCGGTGGTGGTGGAGGAAAAGACGGGAATGCTGATGGCGATGGCGATGCCAATAAGCCGAAAGGCAAGACCTTTACGCAAGAGGAACTGGACGCGCTCTTTGCTCAACGAGCAAAACAGGCAGGGAACAGCGCATTGACGGATTTATTCAAGGAATTGGGTGTTGAAAACGCCGATTCCCTGAAAGCCGTCATCACGAAGGCGAAGGAAGCCGACGATGCGAATAAGACCGAATTGCAAAAAGCGCTGGATAAAGTGACCGCGACTGAAAAGGCTTTCGCCGACCAGAAGATTGCCCACGATACCGCAATTGCGGAACTCAGTAAGCGTATTCTGGACTCCGAGATCAAAATCGCCGCTGGGAACGAAGTCAAGGACAAAGACGGAAATGTCTTGCGTCCCCGCGCTCTGCCTGATGCGCTGGATGTTGTTTTGTTGGGCATTTCACGCAGTGAGATCGTTCAAAAAGAAAACGCCTATTCCGGTATTGAAGAAGCCCTCGCCGTGCTGTTCAAGTCGAAGCCGTTTCTGTTCGAGGCCGAGACTGAACCGCCGACAAAGGGAACCCCTCCTGGGCAGCCGCCGCGCAAGCCAAATCTTCAACAGAAGCAAAACGCCGCCTCGGGTAAACACTCACGTTTTTAACTTTTCACTCAAGGAGTAATAAGCAATGGCAGACATTACCAGAGATAAGGATCATGTCGCAGACCTGTTCCCTCTCAAGACCCAAAAACACACTTTTCAGGCCGCCGTGAATATTCAGGCCGGTCAGCCGCTCTACATCGATGCCAATGGCAAAGCGAACCTTGCTGATGCCAATGGTGTCGCTCCCGCGAATACCTACATTGGCATTGCGATGCAAACCGTAAATGCCGGTCAGATGGTGGACGCGGCTTGGGCCGGCGACATCGAGGGCTTTACCCTAACCGGTCTTGCCTACGGCGCAGCCGTGTATGTCAGCAACACCGCGGGCGAATTAGCGGATGCCGCTGGTACCGCCACCCTCTTGGTTGGATATGTTTATCCGATGTCCGACCCCGACAAATCCAAAGTCTTGCATTTGAGCAAGGTATAAGGAGAAACGATCATGCCTGGAACAATTTGGGGCGCACTCAACCTCAATGATGATGACGAGCGTTACGTCAATACCATCGGTCAGCAGACCGTGTGGGATGCCGTTCAGCAAGTTCTGAATGACTTTAACGCGGAACTCGCACTGGCTCGCGGTATTTTCGTGGCTGAAACCACAAAACTTTATCGCGAAATTTACAAACTGCCTGGCGGCGGATACCTGCAGAGTCTGACCAACATCGGTCAGCCTGGCGCTCGCAAGGTGGAAGGCGAACAACAGGTCGAATATCCGCTGTTCAGTTGGGGCGATCAGATCGCCGGCAACGATGTTGAACTTGCGTATATGACCCTGCCTGAACTTCAACGTCACCTTGACGCCGTTCAAACACGCGCCAAGAACACAATGCGCAAGGAAATACTCAAGACTATTTTCCCGAACACCTCGTGGTCCGTGAAAGACCAGACAAATGCTGGCGATCTCACCGTGAAGCCGCTCGCGAACGGCGACTCGGATTTGTATTCCCCATTGCCGGGAACTGAGTCTCTGATCACCGAGAATCATTACCTCGAATCCGGCTATGCCGCGTCCGCAATTGATGACACAAACAACCCGGTCACTACCATCACCGACGAGCTCGAAGAGCATTTTGGCGGCGGCGCGATCGGCGGCCGCGACGTTGTTGTCTTCTTCAACAAAGCTCAGCGATCCAAGCTCAAGTTGCTGCCGGATTTCGCCAATGATGGTCTTGATGAGCATCTCGCTCCGGGCTCGAATGTGACCACTGTGGTCGGCTTGCCTCAGGGCTTGCCGGGCAAGGTGATTGGCACCGCCGGCGCGTGGCTGGTTGAATGGGATTACATCCCTGAAAATTACCTCTTCGGTCTGCACCTCTCTGCACCCAAGCCGCTGAAGATGCGCGTTGACTCCGCCCCCGGTCTGGGTGAGGGAAATCTGGTTCTTGTTCAAAAAGACAAGAGCTTCCCGCTGGAATCCTCGTTCTATCGCCAGCGCTACGGCTTTGGCGTTGCCAACCGGCTGAACGGCGTGGTAATGGAACTTGGAACTGGTGGCACATACTCCACCCCGGTTGGATACTCTCGCTAATCTCAACAAACATGGCAGGCGTTACTGCCTGCCATGTCTTATTTTTTTATCTAGGTAAAAAGATGGCTCTTACCCGTGCTCAAATCGAAAGTGTATTACTCTCTCGCTGCAAGAGACGTATGGAGCTTGTGGGATTCAACATTGTAGCCAGTGGCAACAACACGGATCTGAATGACCCAATCTCGACCGCTTTGCAATTGGTCGGCATCACGCCGACCAATATTGCTTGTGTAGTGGATGGTGATTTAGCGACGATAACAGACCATTCCAAACTCATTGACTTGGCAGAGATCAGGCTTCTTGAGAACATCCTTGGAAATTTCGACTTGGTCACACTCCAAGCAGCCAGCGGAACAGAGCATTTTAGCGATGGAGCCAATGCGCTGGAAAAAATTATCGCTCGCAAACACGCGGAGATCGAGAAGAAATACGGTATTGGAGCCGGTTTGACCGTGTCTGGTAAACGAAAGTTCAACTTTCAGGCAAAGGCGTCCTAATGCTCACCAATACTGCGGTCACCATCTATAACAAATACATCCAATCGCGTGCCGAAAAGTATCAGCGCACCGTAATCCCCGCCGCTTTATGGGAGTCTGCTGCTGCTGTGTCCAAGCGCAATTCGGCTGACCTGGCTTTGAACAAGGCTTTGATCGCGATACCATTTTCTGAATGCCGCAAATATTACTCCCACAAGATGTGGCTTGCTCTTGATGCGCAAAATCGGGCTACCCACTGGACATTAAGCGAAGGCGACATTGTTGTTCGCGGAAGCGTTGCCGACGAGATCACTGACAGTTTTACCGTTAGTGCATTGCGAGCCAAATATGATGATGTGCTCGAGATTGCCTCTGTTGCTCGTATGGATCAGGGCTCACCTAATACGCACCACATGATGGTCGGTTGTAAATGACACCTCCAAATATTATTACCCCTCGCGGTGCGATCCTGCCGACAAAAAACGGAAAGGCTAGACTGGAATGGAACACAACATTTCAGCGCTGGCCGCGAAGTTTCTCCGCTGCTCAGCGTTTCGTAGATAGCGAAGTCTTGAGGTTGTCAGAGCCATTTACGCCACTCCTTACATCCATGTTGATCAAGTCTGGAATCCTTGGCACAAATATCGGGTCTGGTGTTGTCGTGTGGATTGCCCCCTATGCCAAAGCTCAATATTACAGCAAGAGGAAGCCGGGCAGCAAAACTGGACCGCTGCGAGGTCCGCAGTGGTTCGAGCGCATGAAGGCTGTACACCGTAACAGGATCGTGGCGGGAGCCAGGCGCATTGGAGGAAGTGGCCGATCATGAGCATAATTTCTGCTGTGCGCGACTATCTCTTAACGTATGGCGAGATGTCCGGTGCCCTTATCCATGTGGATGCTCTCGGTAAAGAGCCGATTGAGTACGCTGTAATTCCAGTGCCAGGGGCACGGACAGTCGAAGAATATCTCGACGGAAAAAAAAAGCGCGAATTTCCATTCCTGATCCAGTCCGTCTTTTCCACTGCTGATGAAGCGGAACGACTTGAGAACAGCGGATTTTATGAGTCCCTTGCCGACTGGTTCGAAGCACAAACAGCAGCAGGAAATTTTCCCAATTTGGGAACAGGCAAAATCGCAGAATCAATCGAGTCCGTATCGTGGGCCTTTTTGTATGAACAAGGCGAAAGCGCTACCGGCATATATCAGATCACTTGCAAATTAATTTACGAACAGGAGTAAGCAATGACAGCAAAAATCAAAAGCTCTCAGATCAAGATGTTTATGAACACAACCCCTGCAGCGGCTGCCACCTATAGCCTCATTGGTGATGGCGTCAAGTCGCTCAAGGTCAATTACAACCCAAAGACCACCGAGGAAACATACGTCCATCAGGACAACGCCTCGATCAGTGTGGACAGCTACGCCCCGACCGTGCCTGTCGAAATGACTGCCAAGGCAGGCGACGCGGCGTTTGAGTACATCGACTCGTTGCGCAAGGCGCGGGCTGTGCTTGCCGACGCTGAGACCGATGTTGTTTCAGTGTGGTTGTATGAGACACCCGCTCTCGGCGAATACCCGGCTGAGAAACAGTCTGTTTCGATCCAGATCGACGATATGACCATCGAAGGCGGAGTTGCCGTGAAGATCAATTACACGATCAACTACATCGGTGATCCTGTGCAGGGCACATTCAACCCGACTACCAGCGCGTTTACTGCTTCCTAAACATCACATCAAAGGATAAGGGGTAAAGGCATTAGTCTTTACCCCTCCAATTACCATGAATACGTCTAGCATTGTTATCAATACTGGTGAAAAGCGCGTGATGATCAATGATGATCCAACGCGCGTTATTGTTTTCAACCCGACGGATGTGCTTTTTGCCGAAAGATTTTACACACTGCTTGGAGAATTGAAAGAAAAATTAACTGAGTTCAACTTGCAAGGTCAGGAGCTTGGACGGTCAGAGAAAGACTCTGACGGCATGCCAGTCAACATGGCTGCGCAAATTCAATTGCAAATTGAGACGTGTAATTATATGCGCGAGAAGGTTGACCAGCTTTTTGGTGATGGTACTTCGCAGACTGCATTTGGCGATGTTCGCAATCTCGAAGTTTTCAGGCAATTCTTTGATGGCATCCTTCCATTTTTCGAGACAACTCGTGTTGAGAAAGTTGCCTCTTACACAACTGCGGCGAGTGCAAGACGAAGCAAAAGAAAAAAATAAGCACGAATGCTCAACATCCTCACTGACGAGCTCCCTGGTTCCGTTGTGATTGACGGAAAAAACGTCTTGGTTGATACGGATTTTCGAGTTTCTTTGAAGACGATCATGGCATTTGAAGATGCGGATTTGACCAGTCAGGAAAAATCGCAGATCGCACTTTTCAATTTATTTCCAACCATTCCGCAAAACATTGAAGCAGGATTGGAAAGATGTATCTGGTTTCTAAACGGCGGCTCTCCTACTCAGGCAGCCACCATCGAGGAACCACAACCGCGACTTTATTCCTTTGCCAAAGATGCGAACTATATCTTTGCCGCTTTTCTGCAAACGCATGGTATTGATCTCTCAAAAGCTGATCTACACTGGTGGATGTTTTTGGCGCTCTTTATGGACCTTGGCAGTGAAACTACATTTTGTCAGTTGGTATCCCTGCGAAAGCGGGTCAAATCTGGAAAAGCGACAAAAGAAGAACGTCAGGCGGCTTTGGAAATGGGCGATCTATTCGAAATACCGGATCTGGACTATCGGACTCTGGCCGAGCGTGAAATCGAAGCCGAATTTTTGAACAAGCTAAAAGGTAACAACAAATGAGTGCAGGATACGACGGCAGCATAAAAATCGATTCCAGTATTGACGGCAAGGGGTTCAATTCTGGAATTAAAGGCATGATGGGCTCGCTGAGCAAGCTGGCGATGGCTGTCGGCATTGCCTTTTCGATTGGAGCTGTTGTTGCGTTTGGCAGAGCGGCCGTGGAGGCAGCTAGTCAGATCGAATCCGCATATATCGGTTTGCAATCCATCGTCGAGGGACAGGGTAAGTCTTTTGTAGGCGCAAAGAATTTCATTCAGGACTACATTGCTGATGGATTGGTTCCAGCCTCAAACGCAGTAACCGCATACAAGAATTTGCTCATGCGGGGTTACTCGACTGAACAGATCGAGACAGTAATGAACGCGCTCAAAAATGCCTCAGCGTTTGGTCGGCAAGCATCGCTTACGATGGGACAAGCTGTTCAGAGCGCCACCGAAGGCTTGAAGAACGAAAACAGCATCTTGGTTGATAACAGCGGTGTGACAAAGAACGTCTCAATGATGTGGAAAGATTACGCCGCCTCGATCGGGACCACAGTTGGAGCGTTGACCAAAGAACAGAAAATCGCGGCTGAAGTTCAAGGTATTCTGGAAGAAACCCGATTCCAGATGGGGGACGCAGCGAAACTTTCCCAAACCTACGCCGGGCGCGTGTCCGCTCTTGGGGTCTCGTTTACAAATCTCAAGGTCGCTATCGGCAACTCGATCATTCCGATTATCAATGCTGTTTTGCCGTACCTCAAAGCCGCGATTGACTCGTTAGTGATCTTCTTCAACCAGTTGGCGCAGATCATGAATGCCTTCTTCGGCACAAATGTCTCAATGGCTTCGGTTGCAGATAATACTGCTGCGGCATCTGATGCGCAGCAGGAACTCGCTGAGAATACAGAGAAAGCTGGCAAGGCCGCAAAAGGCGCGCTTGCTGCTTTTGATGACCTCAATGTTTTGCAGAAACCTGAAGCCGGCAATGGAGCTTTAACCACTCCTGAAGTAGAACTTCCTTCACTGGATAATTCACCTTTTAGCGAAGGTTTGACTGCTTTGCAGGATAAAGTTTCCGCATTCAAAGAAAAGTTCCTCGAATTTATCCAGCCCGTGTCGGAAGCGCTCTTGAGACTGAAAGAATCCCTAATGCCACTTGGAGAAACCATTTGGTCGGGACTCAAATGGGCATGGGATAACATCCTTGTCCCGCTTGCAGGCTGGGTGATTACAGACCTTTTGCCTGTGTTTTTAGATCTGCTTGGCGGGGCGGCCGAACTTCTCAATTCCATACTGATTGCACTGCAACCATCGTGGCAGTGGTTTTGGGAAAACATGCTTTCCCCGTTGGCTGTGTGGACGGGCGGCGCGGTCGTTGAATTTTTAGGCTGGCTTGCCGATGTTTTACAAAGACTGAGCGACTGGATTGAAACAAACGGAGAAACCACATTCCTCCTGATCGAGATAATTGGGGGAATTGCCGGAGCTTTGTGGTTGATGAATGCCGCGGTAGGCGCCATCAATGTTGCCATCGGAATATATAACAGCGTAATGGCTATCGCGGCTGTGGTTACTGGATTAATCACTTTACCGTTGCTGGTCATTATCGCTTTGATTGTTGCGATTGGTGTCTTGATCTACCTCCTAATAGCCAATTGGGAGCAGCTTTCGACAACAGTTAAACAGATTGGCTTTATTATTTCATACTATTTTCAATTGGCTGCCGACACTGTAAAGAACGCATTCACCACCAGCCTTGATGCGATTTCCCAAAAATTTTGGGACGTATTCACAGGAGTGAAAAACTTTGTCATGGGTATTATCAATAAAATTATCGACGCAATCAATGGAATGATCGCCAACATAACAGATGGCATTAACTATATTTCTGAAAGTATTAATTCCATTGGATCTATCATGCCGGGTTTCTCACCAATTTCTGCGGTCGGCACATATCAGATTCCTCACCTGGCTACCGGAGCGGTTATTCCGCCAAACTCAGAATTTGCTGCAATCCTTGGCGACCAGAGATCAGGCCGCAACATCGAAGCGCCCGAGTCCTTGATACGTCAGATTGTCCGTGAAGAGTCTCAGGGAGGCGGAAGTCAGGAAATTACCATACGCTTCGAAGGAAGCCTTGCCGCGCTCATCCGCGAACTGAAGCCATATATTGACCAAGAGAGCAACAGAAAAGGCGCAAGCCTGCTGAAAGGTGTATCCTAATGATCACAATTGATGGAGTCAGTTTTGACATTCCAGTCGTAAAGATCAACAGGAAAGCAGATTTCCTCGATAAGTACGCAGAGCGGCTTGAGAATGGATATCTGGCGCGAGAATTGATCGGCGTGTTCCTCAACTATACGTTGGAATTTGGAAGAACCAATAACACAACGGAATATGCCGCGCTGTGGGACAAACTAACTGAGCCTGTCGAGTTTCATACAGTTTCCGTTCCAGATGGCGACGGGACTATGCACACATTTACTGCGTACTTTTCTGGAGTAGCTGACGAACTTCAAAAAAGAAACGACGCGAAGACTTTTTGGAAACGGCTCACGGTGAACTTTATTGCGAAGTCACCTGCAAGGATTCCTGAGTAATGCCGATCACTTCACCAAAAATAGCTTTCGGTCTTTACGCGCTGGCTATAAAGCAGGACGCGACATTTTCCGCTGCAGATAAGCAGTTATTTTCCGATATGCAAGACTTGAAAACTGGCAATGTGGCTAGTAAACCTTTTGCAACATTTGAGCCAGATTACTGGCTTTTGGATGGAAGCTATAAGTTAAAGCCGACAATTGCGCATGTTGGCTTAATGTCCCTATCTCAAAGCGATTTGAATGGGGATTTTTCGATCCCGCCTGAATTGACAATCGTTTTTGGCAGTGTGCAATCATCCGATGGTCTTACGATCCGTTTTGCCTCTGCCTCGAACGACTATGCCACCGATATTGACGTCGCCTATTACGACGCGTCCGATGTCCTAATTCGATCGGACAGCTACGCCCCGACCACATGGGAGTTTTCAAGCGGTCTGGCAGTGGATAACTTCAAGAAAATAATCGTCACATTCCACAGCACAAATAAGGCATACAGGTATCTGCGGGTTACAGGTGTCGATTTTGGAACGTTGATCTATTTCGAAGGCGATGCCGTGAAAAGTGCGTTGGTTGTCCAAGAGGTTGATCCGATTTCGACCGAACTGCCGATAGATACGCTGGAATTGTCGTTATTGTCGTCTGATGCCAATTTCTCCATCGTAAACCCGACTGGAAATTATGCTGCATTGCGCAATAATCAGCCGTTGGATGTCTATGAACTGGTCAACGGTCAAACTGTGTATATGGGACAGTTTTATCTATCAAAATGGGAAAATCAATCAAGAGACAAGATCAAGTTCGATGCGGTTGATCGCCTTGGAGTCTTGAGCAAGCTCACGTATTACGGCGGACTATGGACTACGCCTGTGAATGCTGAGGATTTGATCGACGAAATCTTGACCGCCGCGAATGCCCCGTATGAATTGGACTCAAACTTGGTCGGGACACAGGTATCGGGCTGGATCCCAGTTACCACCTACAGGGACGCGCTACAACAAATCGCTTTTGCGATCGGCGCTTACGTTACATGCTCCCGTGCAGGAGTCTTGCGCATTTATAAAACCGACCTGGCTAGCGAAGTAATCACACCTGAATTTGTTATCACGTCGGCGGATAAGGGACTGGATAGCACTCTGACGCTCAAGCCTTTTGTAACTGGTGTTGAATTATCACAGCACAATTTCATAATTACATATCGCGATTTAGTTACAGGCGATCCTGTGCAATTTTTTTCAGGAACTTTTCCGATTGGCACTCATACGATTAAATTCGATAAACCGCAAAACCCTCCCTTCACCGTGACAGGTGCTACGGAGATATCCAGTGCCTACAACTACATAATTATTAGTGTGGCTGCACCTGGAACCGTAACCATTGCAGACGATGCTTACTATGAAGATGTCAAAAGCATTGCCAGTGTCTATAACACTACTCTAAATTCAACAGATCCCAAAAATGTGATCAGCATTGACGATGCGACCTTGGTGAATTCTGACAACGCTCAAACCATCGCCCAGCGAGTTTATGACTACTATCAACAGAGATATCTACAAAAGGCAAAGCTTTTCGCGCCATCCGCTGAGCCCGGAAAGTCTGCTCTCATTGATACCTACGAAGGAAAGCAGGTCAAAGGGATCGTCGAAAAGATGTCGATTGATCTTGCGCGAGGAATGGTGACACGCGCTGAAATTGTCGGAGTTATCTCAGCATGACCTACATTACTCCTATTACCGATCGATCTGAAAATGACATAAAAAGCAGAACGGCAAAGGCATTTTTCAACGTCGCAGACTGGCAACGGATTTACAACAATGCCCAGGTGACGAAAACGCTGGTTGACTTAATTCAAGGTGGAAGTATTCTTTTCGATACTTTGCCAAGCATCACAATAACAACCATACCCACGGTTACGGAGCTTAACACGCTTCTTGCTAATATCGAGCGAATCCGTGTTGAGGCAAACCTGCCAGCCATTCCTGGCTTGACTTCGATCTTTGCGGAATGGGGTGAGGGAGTCGGATCGGAATCGCCTGATTACCTTGATGTGAACGAATGGGAGCAGGTTTTAGACCTGATTTATAACCTTGTACCGAATGCTGGAAAATACTATGTCTGGTGCGGAGTTGCAAGCGCAGGGCAGACGCGCTTTTATCAATCGCAATGGCGAAAACATCCTGAACTGGAGTAAATAATATGCCTTATTCAAAACAAACATGGACTGACGAAACACCCGCATCTTCCCCTGTGAAATACAAAATCACACAGACAACAGACGGCGATATTGCACCCAACGCGAGCATTGAGCCAGTTACTGCTATAACGCCCGGATCTCCTCTGAATGCCTCACGATTGAATCACATGGAAAGCGGCATAGAAAGTGCGGCCAATGTGGCTGATGCCGCGATTCCGAAGAGTTTGGCAACCGCTATTGGTCAATTTTTATATTCGACTGCTTCTGGAGTTTGGGCTGCATTAAGTAAACCATCAGTCGATTCAATATTAAAAATTACGAGTGGTGGCACTCCAAGCTGGAGGACGTTGGCGGATATTGTTTCTGTTGCGAATCGCCAAGGCGGGAGCTCTACCGATTGGAATACTCCCGGCACTACAAACTATACACCGGCATCGCCTAAAATTCAGATTGGCTGTGTGAATGTCACGATCGGAAGCGGATCTGATGGCGCTACTGCAACTGTAACTTTCCCAACAGCATATTCATATAAACCTATGGTTTTTTTGGCGGCCAGCAATTTGCCAGTTACATATCAAATATTAACAAGCTACAGTATTACTAACACTGGCTTTTTATGCGGAGTAACAAACCCATCGAGGAACATGACTGTTCCCGTCATGTGGCTTGCGATAGGTCAATAAAAAAAGCATCCCCGGCAATGGGGATGCTTTTTTACCTTCAGTGATCGTTAATTTACATGCACATGATCGTGACTGTGCGCGTGCCCATGTCCGTGCTGGTGGACGTGCTTCTCGATCTTCACGGCTTTCGGATCTCCACTCAGCAATTTGGCGAGTTCTTCAAGTTCTTTCAGGATGCGCTGCTCGTCAGGATTGACCGAGTTGTCAAACTTGATCGTGCCGTCTGCCTCGATCGTCACTTTGATTTCACGTTTCTTCATAGCCGACATAGTTTCTCCTTATTTTCCGACGTATTGGGTCATGGTGTACTCGCCGGGCTTGGAGCCTGCCGAGAATGTATATCCGTTCTTGTCTGCCCAGGCTTTCATGGTGGTCTTGGCGTAGGACATAGTCAACTCTCCAAGCATGGAGTCGTAATTCCACGAAGAGCGGTTGGTCATCAGTCGCCAATTCTCTCCCTCGCGCGTGCGTTCGAGAGTGATATGCTGTCCGTCCTTCTCGATCACGAGGGTGTTCGGTGACTGTGCGGTGATCTTCGCGCCGGTGGCTTTGACGGCTTTCTGGATCGTTACAAGGTCTATCAGTTTGGTTGGTATTGTCGAAAAACAGGGCATAGCTTTTCTCCTTGAAGTATTTTTTTATTCTGATAAGTTAAGTGTTCATGGCACAAGAATTACCACGATATGAATTTAGGCAGAGGGGAGAACGTAGGCTTGTAGAGGCTTGGGACGCTTTTGACGGGCATTGTGGACGAGATTGCAAACGGCGCGGAGTGTGAGTCCGCGCCGTGGTGATTGCTTCTATACTTCAAGTTCCTTTCGCTCTACCTGCTTCTTTGGCTCGGCTTCGAGCGGATTGCCAGCAATGAGCGCCTTGCCCTTCGCCCACTCGCGCAGGGCTTTGATGTCATCTTTCTTTGTTTCAGAGGTCGGTACAATCTTCTCTGCGGCATCAAGCAGGTGGATCACAGAGACTGGATTTTCCTCGAAGAAGGCACGCTCGACCGCAAACTTGACAACTTTCTCTATCTCTCGCCCAGAGAAACCCCATGTGGCTTCAACGATTGCGGCTATGTCTTCCTGGTCTTTTGTTGCTACGCCGCGCTTTCCAAGATGAAGCCTGAGAATTTGGGCACGGGACTCTGCATCAGGCAAGTCCACGAACATCACGTCATCGAAGCGGCTGAGCAACTCGGGTCGAAGTGCGCTGACACTGTTGGCAGTCGCGATTACATAAACGGGCGCGGTAGTCTCTTGCATCCATGTCAGGAGGGATCCCATTACTCTCATCATCACGCCGCCGTCGCTTGCTCCGCCGTTGTCTGCCAAGGCTTTTTCGATTTCATCCAGCCACAACACACAGGGAGCGGTTGCCTCTGCAACTTTGAGCGCGGTGGTGATGTTATTCTCTGCCGCGCCGACCCTGCCGCTGCCTAAAATTTTGCTCATGTCGAAGCGCAGGAGCGGGAGAGTTCCGCCAGCGATTGCTTTCGCGCTCAGGCTTTTACCAGTACCTGGCACGCCGACCAACAACACCCCCTTGGGAGCATCCACGCCAGCGGCGCGGGCTTTGGCGCTCATGGCGTTGCGCTTCATGGCGGCATAGCGCTTGAGGTTTTCCAGACCTCCGACATCGTTCATGCTGACGTTTGCCTCGAAGTATTCCAGCACTCCACTCTTGCGGATGATCTGCTTTTTCTCGGCGATGATATGAGAGATAACACCATCACCAAGTTCGCCACATGCGACCACGCCAGCCGTCAGGACGTTCTCAGCTTCTTCCTCGGTCAGTCCGCGCATGGCCTGAATAACTTGGTCGCGGTTTCCGTTGAGAGTGACGGGAGTCGTGCTTGGTAGATTGCTTTCAGCCTTGCTCAAGATGGTTGTCAGTTCCTTCACGTCAGGCAGTGACCAGTCAATCACGGCAATCTGCTTTTCGAGGTCGGGATTTACGACCAGCGACGGGCTGAGCAAAATCAGGTTGTGCTTGCGCGTCTGAAAACGCGCTGAAATGTCGCGCAAAAATCTCACAACACGGATGTCATTCTCGATGATCTTATGCAGGTCTTTGAAGACAAACAGGGTGCTATCTTCGTTGCCTTCCTCGTCGAAATTTGCCACCCAACCAAGCGCGGCATTCGGGTCGGTGTAGTCGCTGGAGTCTAGTCCGTCAATTCCAGTCAGACCGCGTGTGATGGTCCACTCCACGACGCGGCGTGGGACTTTCTTCCCGCTGGTGAGTTTCATTTCCTTCGAGAGTTTCTCGATGGCTTGCATGACGCGGCTCTCTTCGTGAGAAATCACGGCGATCAATGCGTAACGGGCTTTGATGTAGCGTTCGAGCAGTTCTTTCATGGTGTTCTCCTTGTTTCGGTGTATTTTCTTATCCAGATAAGTGTTCATGGAAAGAAAAATCCCGCCGATCAGGGCGGGATTTTTCTCGGTGGCTACACCTCGATTGCTGCAAAGCGGCTCAGAGATTTTTCGATTTTGGGCGTAATCTCTTTCGGCGTGAAAGTCTGTCCCACCTGTTCTTTCATCGCTTCTTGGATGTGCTTGCAAGGTTTGCGCGGGGTGTGGAAGATCCACGCGGGGCAGGAGCATTGCCACTCGCCTTTTTCAGTGAAGACTACTGTATGTTCTATATTTGGGTTCGAGTGAGAGGTCACGCCGAAAACCTGCTTGTAACGATTGTAGGGACCGTATTTATATATCATGGCATCCTCTTTACAAAATTTCAATAGCTTTCTCAATTCCTTCGATGATCTTCGGCAGGTCGTCTTCATCCACGATCCGGTTGTTGATCATCGTACAGGAATTTCCGACCACAATGCAAAAGTCATCATCAAATTCAGTGTCGTTTTGTTCAATCAATGGATAAATGACCGTTTCGTTTTTGCCTACAACTATTTTCATTTTAGATCTCCGCCACGAACGTTTCACATTCGCAAAAACTAATTCCACCTCTGCCACCATGTTTCAAAGCAACACTGTCAACGTGCAAGCAAACGCCATCATCCGAATGCTGTCTGTGTGTGTGACCACAGGTACAAATCTTTTTTTCGAGTTCATAGTATTCCCTCAAAACCATGATGTCATTGTAGATATGCTCGCCGCGTTCCTCGACTGGCGTCTCTTCAAAATGCTCCTCTTCTTCCTCTTCCAGATATTCGATTATGGCTTTGAGTGCTCGCAACTGTTGTTTGTTCATGGTTCCTCTTAGATTTCGATGGCTGAGAATTTACCGCCGCCGCCTTCGATTTCATCGGCTACGGTGTCTTGAAGTTCAACGATCTCTTTCAGCTTCGCGGTGATGGCGCTCACGTCGCGGGACTCGTCCTTCGATCCAGACTCGCCCAACAGTTTCTGTAATTCGGTCAGCCTGTCCACCATACGCTCATCGGTGAGTTCGGGAATGAGCATCATGTTATAAAACTCAAGAAGTCCGCGACCTTTCTCGGCAATCTTTCCGCGCACTACTCCGCCCTTGCGGATGGTATCAAGCAGATCCGCGGCGCGGTCAACACATTCAGATAGTGCGTTCTTGTACACCTCGACGAAGGGCGAGACGGTTTCCTTGATCTGCTCCCGCGCGTGCTCAAGTTCAGCCTGGCGCATGGCCTCGATCTTTACGTCGCGTTCTTCCTTCTCGGCATTGTTGCGGATTGTCTTTGTGCGAAGTTCTTCGAGCAGGATGCGGTTTTCGAGATCTGATTTTTCACTCGCTGCCTCAAGTTCTCTGCGAACCTTTGCCACCTCTGCGGATTCCTTCTCCACATCAAGCTCGCTGTAAACCAGCGCAGTGATGTAATCGGCATGCAGTTTTTCTTCGATTGCTTCCACGGAAGGAACAAGGGAGATTGCTTTCTCGATCATGTAAGATACGAAATCTTCCATGTCCATTTCTTCTTTTCCGATGAAGACCTTGCCGCCATCTTGCGCCGCCATCGCTTTCCACGCGCTCAGCGCAATGCGTTCGTATTCGGTTGAGATAGTGTCCACATACTCGTCGCGGTGTTCGATGATGTCCGCTTTTGTCTCGTAGAATTCTTCTCGAAGTTCCTTCCACTTTTCGACAAATGCGGGGTGCGCAGTGTACGGCATCCAATTGTAGGGAGAGAAGCCAGCGACCTTGCGGCTGTGGGCTTCAAAAACCTGGCGCATTCGGGTGACTACGCTTTTGATACGCTTCACGGCATCTTCGGGGATGAGGAATTTTGCGCCGGGCTTGATCCATCCATACCGTGCATCCTTGCCGTTGTCTTGCAGGAAACCGATCTCGTCAAAACTTGCGGTCTTGGTGAACATGCCCGATCCTGTGATGGTGAGGTCAATCAGGATTCCGTTCTCGCGCAGGATGTCCAACTGGACGCGAACGGGAATTGCCTTCTTGCCGGTCACACTTTCTGCTTTCTTCTTGCGTTCTTTGGTGTCTTTCATCTGTTCACTCCTTGTAGTATTTTCTTATCCAGATAAGTGTTCAGACAAAGAAAAATCCCGCTAAAGCGGGATCAGTTGTTTTTCAGGGCGTACCATTCATTTATAAAATTAGTTGCACCAAGAAGCGCGTTAAACTCAAACCGTTCCGTACCAAGGTAGATAATGAATTTTCCCTCGCTTTCGAGGATCTGAACACCTCTGTATGTACCGTGACAGACAACAAGTATGCGTTTATTTGCCATAATTTTTTCTCCTGCCTTATTAAGTGTTCACGTTGAAAGAACTCAAAGCAAAGAGGATTGTTTCCATGATCGAAGTTCCTCGGTAATCTCGATCAGTCTTTCAAGCTCAGCCGACTGTGCTTCACGGTAGGCGGACTGGTATGGGTCGGGGATTGCTTTCAACTCCACTTCGGAAAGAGCCAGAGCGCACTTGATTGAGAAGCCATTCAAGCCATGCAGGAGGATGTTTAGCCGAGCCATATTCACGCAGGTCTGGTCAATGTCCATGCCATAAAAGCGGACGAGATTCCAATCTAGCATCCAGCGCGGAACCGCAGACGCGGCGGCGAGAAACATCACGCCAGAGCCACACGCGGGATCACAAACAGTGATCGGCTTGATGTCAGGAGCAACAGCCGGGAGCACTTTATTGAAAAACCATGCTTCTGCCTGGTCCGGGTCTTCAATCATTAACCCTGTCAGTAACATTGCCTGCGCCAGTGGGTTTTCACGGCACGCGGCTTTTATCCGTTCGTGAACCTGCGCAGGGATGTTGTCCACTGTCAAATCCGCCATCAGCTTTGCAAGGTGAAACGGCGTAAAGAATTGCCCACTGTGCTTGTTGGAGATTCCGAACTCCATGTAAACATCCCCGATGGTGTCGTTCCAGTCATCCTCCGCGCTTAGCAAGAGGTAGCCCAGCGCTTCGGCGAACAGGTCGAAATAATATTTATTGTTGCTTCGGTATCTCTCTCGCGGACGCTCAAAACGCTTCTGCACTTCCTTTGTGTCATCGGCTGGTTTGCCAGTTTGCGCTATCGAGCGGACGTGATCGGGGAGTCTTTCGAGAGAGGCCAGCGAGATATTTAAGAAGTCATCGAAAATGTCGAATGCACTCACGCCACTGGCGGTAATGCGTTCAAGAGTCTTGATAATCTCTTTTTTGTAATCGGGTGCGCCTTTGGTTTTCATACACTGTTAAGTGTTCAGAACGCGCGTTCTAAATACGCTTAGGACGACCGGAGAGGTGTCATTCTCTTTGAGTCTGTGTGTTATGTGTCAAACGCCAGAACGGAGGCTTGTAGCGCATGGTCTGAAAAAAAACTCTTGAGACTTCCTTAGACGAAAAAAAACATGCAGCTACTTGATACAGTATGCTGCATGTGCTAATTTCGGGCTTATCTGGGCTTGTGACGCGATTTTGGAATCAGGCTTCTTGGGACACGCGGAAATCAGGAATCTGGGTAACGATATGCAGAGTTGCCCAACTGGGTCTTAGAAACGCTTGGGACGCGCTTCGTGAAATATTATTTATCGTTTATAACCTCAGCATCGAACACATCCACCGGACTCGGAAGAAGGGGTGTCAACCCGCCACGAGTGATCCATAATTGCCCAAGTGTTTGATTTCCCTGCAATATCAGGGACATGAACGGGATAAATTCAGGGGATAGGACATTGAGGAAGTACATTCCTTTTATAGCCTTGGCTGTCATGTAAAGAGCCATCTTTTGCGTTCCCTCAATGCGGTTATCTTTGGTCCCACGACGAATAAACTTTTTTCGTAACGGCAAACAGGCAATATTCAAACGACTGGATACCATTTCTCCAGTTTTTGATTTCATGGCGAAATGAATACGAAAACCAAGCCGCTCACCGAATTTTCCTTTTTCGCAACTGACAAAAACACAGTCGAGCAAGGCAAGGTTGTTCTGGATTTCCTGAATTATTCGTTCAACGGTTTTTGATGTTGTGTGCCCTTCCCAACCATCTGATGATTTTACGTCGTCAAAATACTGTAATTTGTTTTCTTTTTTTTCTGGTTCAAAATCAAAATTAGTGAACATAACTACTCCAATGCTTGATTTTCTTTGATTTGTTCGTTTGCTTTGGTTGCAGGTTGCGGGAATGGATCATAAAGCAAGGATGAATCCATTATAAAAACTTTCCCTGAGTCGTAAACGATAATGATCATAAATATCAAAACATGCCGTTGATGACGATGGCAATCCAGTAGGTTGCAGCCCAAGTAAATAATAAGACAATAATGATTAAATTGCTTTTTGCCTTTTTTTCCATAAAGCTCCTAACTATTTCCTCTTTCTTTCAACCACTCTCCGCGCAAGCGGGAGGCGGTGCTTTGCGGAAGTTTTAATTCCTGCTCTACCTCTGTAAATGTCGGGATGCCTCCATGTGTCTGTATGTAAGTCTCGATGTAATTGAACACGGCGTCTCTGTGGGTTGGCTTCCGACCAGTTCTAAAAGCCGGCTTAGTTTCGGAACTGGTTTCAGAACTTCCATTACTTCCGGAACTACTTTCAGAAGTGATGGAAGTTTTTGCACGCGCCCTTTCGAGTTTCAGAACTCTGCGGGCTTCGGCATCAAGGCGCTTTTGCTCAAGTTCGAACTCTAACTGCTTGCGCTGCGCCTCGGCAGATATTTCATCGACGCGAACCTTCTCTTCCTGCTGTGCAAGCTCTCGCAGATCCGCCGCAATTTTGGCGGCTTCCTGCTCAGCAATACGGCGAGAATGTTGAGACCGTAGCGCCAGGGTGACAATCGCAGGAATGGATAAGAGGGACAACATAGCTCTAATGACCCAGTCCGCCCAACCAAGGTCCAACCCAACATTTACCGCGATGACGATCACGATGTAAAAAACAACTGTTCCGATGGATATCCGAATCGGAGCCGACATCTTAGCGTCTCTGTTCTTATCACTCCAATCCCACAACTCGAACGCGGTCGAGGTCACAGACATTCCCAATCCTTCGATCGATGCGGCGATAATGTACTCCACGCCATTTTGAACATGCAGCTTCTCAGCGGCATTCTTTAGCGCAAAACTGGCGGGAATGAGTGGCGCGATCCACGGGACTGTAGCCGCCATGTTGCTGGTGAACGTCCGCTCGAACACGACAGTCAGGACTCGCCACTCTTCCAAGACGTAAATAATCCCGCGCACAAGACGGCTATTCGCCTGGGTGGATGGTTTGACTTGCTCATTTGCGTTTCCAAAAGTTGTCATTTTTTTTCGCTTCTTCTTCTACTTCTTCTTGGGATTATTGGCGGTTTACGGTGATTTCAGGAGAAGAAGAAGTCAAAACTTTTCTTACCTGTTCGCGGCGATTGTAGAACGAGCCGCCGCCATAGACACCCCATATCTCACGGATAATCTCGCCTTCAGTCTTTCCTTCCGCATGTAGCGATTTAATACGACCAGCTTCGAGACTTTCTTGAGTTTCCTGCGGAATGATCAACGGAGCATTGGCAGATTGTTTGGCTTCAATCCATTTCGGCTTTTCGAGAGTCTTCACAGTTACGCTTTTGAGCAAGTCTATAATCTGAGCGTCGTCAGGCTCGAATGCACCTGCAAGTTTTAGATCGCCAAATCGCGCAAAGAAATATCCTTCGCGGAGACGTTCCGCGCCTGGCTGTCCGAGCGCGTATCCGCTCTCGCGGTCATTGCGTACAAGGAATACAGCCTGTCCGCATTGGGTTGTCAGGTCGATGAAGCTCTTTGGCCGCTGAGACGAAAAGACCACATTGAAGCCGACTTTGCGGCCTTCATTCACCAGAGAAACAACATGATTGAAACTCATCCGAGCCACGTCTTTTGGCATTTGGCGCAGGGCGTTTCCGATCTCATCCAAAACGATAAACGTATTTTCGTAACCTGCACGTTGCCATGTGGATGCGCCGACTTCTACCAGGTGGCGGGCACGGATATTCTGCTCTTTCACGCATTGCTCAAGAGCGTAGGAGTATTTTGCAGCTTCGTCGCGTTCGGTTAGTTCATAGACAGGGATCACCAGCGCGTTTGGATGTGAGACAAACGGCTGGAAGTCTGTTTCTTTTCCGAGAAGCAATACTCTCTGATTCGCGGCGAGCATCGAGGCGACCAGTGGGCGCAAGAAGCGGCGAGATTTTCCAGAGCCAGTCATTCCAAACACAGACAGGTGTGGGAGTTTTGAATAATCCCATGCTTCGAGCTCTCCTGTCCTCGCGTTCACTCCATAAGGCAAGCCATTGGCAAAATTCCAATTACGGAGCATTTCCCATGACGGGAGCGGAAGTAATTTTTCCTCCGTTTTTTGCTCTGGCAGAACTTCTATCCGCTTTTCGGCAGGTATAACAGGCTGCGGCGCCGCCTCAATTTTTGCAGAACTAGTAGAAGGAAGTTTTTTCAGAATTTGCGCTTGTATCGCTCGCTGACCGTCCTGGCGCGAGGCTGTGACCGGCGGAAGTTTTGGATTTGTTGAGTAATTTGGGCTGGCATCCATGTCAGTGATAAAACCGTCCACAATATCCACGATCAACGGCGCATTGCCATGCGCATCGCGTTTGACTTCTCGTTTTCGGATCGTGCGCGAATATGTGATCGCTATGTACGCAACTGCCAGCAATGCGCACAATAAAAATATTGGCAATGCAATAGTCCAAAAATCGTTAGACTTTCTTGCGCGGTCAACTTTCAGGTTATCCAAAGCCGTGTCGTTTTGGATCTCCTGCACCTGAGCGTCTAGCTGAGCAAATGACAGGGTTTGAGTCGCATTCGGGGTCGGCGTAAATGTTGGAGTTGGAGTCCATAGGGTTGCCGTGGCTGTCAGGTTTGCTGATTGGGTTTTTACAGCGGCGGTTTCTGTACCGAGTGCGTAGGCGCTTTGAAGGGTGATATCCGCTGCGGTAAGGGTAAAGGCTTTTAATGGCGCTTCTGCCGTGCCTGTTAATTGGATGCCGTAATATTCAACTTCGCGCAACTTTGCGTCCGCGGTTGCCTGGGCGCGACCAGCCTCCAGCAATGGATCTACTGGAGCAGGAGTCTGGTTGGCTACACACGAGCCGACCAGAAGTAACACAAGAAGCGAAAGTAAAATTTTTTTCACGGTATCACACTTCAACAATATCAAAACCATAAATGGCTTTGACAAGCTTTTTCTTCAATCGATACACAGGGGTTTTCACGCCTTTTACATCTTCAACAACTGTTTCCCCTTTTGCGGTGAGGTACTTGAAATCAGCAATATATTTGCCGACGCGTTCCCCGTTGACGATCAGCGTGAATACCGGCTGAAGGCATAGAGATTTGATCTCGCCGGCTTTTTCGAGGATTAGAAGCTCGGAGTATCTTCGCGCTTCCGCCTCGCTGTCGAAAACAAAACCATCCACTTCGGTTTTGACGGCATTAAATTTGTTTCTACTTCTGGAGGTATTTGAGTACAGGAAAGCCATAGTATTTTTTTACCTTGATAAGCGAATAAATTTCTCGACGTGCGCGGGTCCGAACCGCGCACGTCTTTGAGGAGGAACACCATGTCAGACACCACTCTGACATTTGGGCGGCAATCTGACTTTGGACTTGTCAGATCAAACTGCCTACCAGAGCCAAAGACAGGATTCGAACCTGCAACCCTCTGCTTACAAAGCAGACGCTCTGCCATTGAGCTACTTCGGCGTAATGCAGGATGATAGGGGCATCCTGCATAGATCAGCCTCTTAACAATAAAGTGGGAGCCGAGGCGTGATTTCAAATAAAAAGAGAGGACGGCGAATTTTTGGGCGGCTCAGCTTGCCGAGTCGCACCCGCCGGATTTCACTTTGACGGCTTCCGATTTGTGCCGACCATCCTCTCCAACGCCTGCCACTTACGCTTTCTGATGAGCAATCATGTCAGCGGGTATCGCGGCAGGTAATAAAACGGGGATTGGGTCGCTAGGCTCGCATTACACGGCTTGCACGCCGCCACCCGATTTATCTGAATTTTCAAAGTTCTATTTTCTTATCCTGTTAAGTGTTCACACGACAAAAAATCAATTCCTCGTCACATTACCAAATTTCGTGAACTGCTTGCGGTAAACGATATTCACGCTTCCAGTCGCTCCATCCCTGCGCTTGGCGATAATTGCCTCGGTTGGTGCGTCCTTTTTGTATTCGTCGTGATGCAGGAAAATAACTGTATTCGCATCCTGCTCAAGATCGCCAGAATCTTTCAGATCAGAAAGTACCGGTCGTTTATCTGCTCGTCCTTCCACGCCTCGGGACATTTGCACGGCTGAAAAGATCGGGACTTTTAACTCTCCAGTCAGGAGTTTGATCTGGCGTGAGATATAAGCCACTTCACGGTTGCGGTTCTCGACGCGGATGCCTGGGGACATCAATTGCAAGTAATCCACTACTACAAGGTCAATGCCGTACATGCGCTGTAGTTTCAGGCACTTGGCGCGAAGCGCTGCGGGAGTCAACCCACGCACATCAGAGAGGAATATCTGTCCACTGTTCTCGTAAAGTTCCATTGCGTTTGTAAACCGAGACCATTCGAGTTGATCCATCGTGCCTGTCTTGATCTTGGTCGAGTCGACCTCGGCTTCTTGCGCGAGAAATCTTCGAGCAACCTCTTCATCGCTCATTTCAAGCGAAAAGACAGCGACGTTTTTGGACTCTCTCAAGACATTGTGCCGGGCAATATCAAACAACAGCGATGTCTTTCCTTGTCCGGGACGAGCGGCGATGAGAACACTTTCTTCGTTCTCGACTCCAAGCAATTGGATATCCAGATCAATCAGACCTGTTTTTATCCCTGTAACAATGGGAAGTCCTTTTGCTGTGCGTTCTGCATTGAGCACGGCACGGTCGTATACCCTCGACATTGCGCGGACGAATGATTCTTTTTCGTCATTCCGCCTGTCTTCTGAGGCGGATGTAATCTCACGATTTGCAATCTCGCGAGCTTCGGCAATAGTCATTTGTTCGTTGTATGCGGCGGTGGCAATTTTGTTAGCTGCTGAAATCATCTTGCGGCGAGCCGAACACCCCTCAATAATTCGCGCATAAGACTCTGAGTTCAGAGACGACGGAACCTTGTTGATCAACGTCGTGAGGTATGCCGACCCGCCAATCTCTGCCAGTTTTCCAGCGCGTTCCAGTTCTTCTGAAACGGTCAGAAAATCGATCGGCTGGCGACTATCATTTAGTTTTGAGTATGCTTCCCAAACCCATTTGTTGCTGTGGATGTAAAAATCGTCTGGCGCAAGAAAATTCAGATCGTAATAACACTCAGGGTTGATTAACACTGAGCCAAGCAACGCTTCTTCGGCGTCGCGGCTGTGCGGAACTTGCGAAATTGTTTCTTCGGGAAAAACGATATCGTCACTCATAGCCTGATCTGCTTTCTCCAGTCATTTTCTGGAACCTGTATGGGAGGTGGGGGTTGGTTTGGCTTTCGCGGTTCAGCCTGGCGCATTGATCCTGCAGTGCCAACGATCGAGAATGGATTTACGATGGTCAGTCCCTCAGCAAACAATTTCCGGCAAGCCATCGTTACGTTTTCGGCAGACAATCCAGTTCGTATCTTCTGATCCCGAAATGCTTTGCACCAGCCTGATACATCATCATTGACCGGGAAAATTCCGGTTTCGAGGATAAAGGCACGCACAAGCTCCTTGTGCTCCTGCGGAAACATTTCAACGGCGTTGGACACTCTAGCGTCCTGCATTTCTTCTTCGGAAGGAAGTACAACTTCCTCGACACCTGCTGCTAGTTGCCATGCAACTCCCCAAGCTGCGGGCGGCGCAGCTTGCGCGCCGTCTTCTTTGGGATCTTCTTGTTTAATATTCTTTATTTCACCTGGTGAGGGGGGTCTTTCAGTAGGTGAAAGAGGTCTTTCAGCAGGTGAAAGGTCAGACATTTCAGCAGGTGAAAGACCTCTTTTGGCTTTCTCTGTCCGAGCAGCTTCACGAGCTTTGACTATTTTTTCACGTTGCTCAGATTTGTATTTCAGTCGGGTTGCAATGCTTTTATGTTTTCCGCTCCACGCTGTTGATTTCTCCCAGAGGTCTGGGATGCTTAAATGCCAAACCGCCAATGGGTAGCCTGGGTCTTTGCGAATTTCGCCTACCAGTAATCCGCATTTGAGCAGGTAATTCCGACTTTCCGAGCATTGTCCGACACTCATCATTGCGAGTACGGCAAGGTCCGGCGTGGAAATAAAACATTCGCCGTTATCACCGGCAATATCTTTAATTGTTTGCCAGAGCGCAAGATCATACGGTGTACGGGAATAAGCCCACACGATTCGCGGCGTCTGTGTGAAGTAGTGATGATCTCCGCTGTCATTTTTGACGCGGTTTTTTTCTTCGTTATTCTCTGGCGTCATAATATCCTCTAAGATTTTTGATCTGTCGGTTCGTCTTTTGATGTCGGTTTAGATTCAGCACTTTCAATGATCTGATCCAAATTTTCCCGAATGTCCTTGGCAAGCCTGGGTGTAACCACAATAGCGCCGTCATCGGTATAAATAACAACTGCGTCTTGTAGCGCAACAAGCTGCGCCCGATCAGACGGTCTGCGATTTTTTCCAAATATTTTTTTTAGTATGTCCAATTTGATACTCCTGCGCAGTTCATCCCGTAGAAAACTACGGGATGAACTGTTAAGTGTTCAAGCTCTTATCTTATGTTGTGCCTTGAACAGTAGTCGGCGGCCTCTGCGGGTGTCGAAAAAATGGCAACACAGAGTCCATCTTTGTCAAACACACCCCACATATTTTCAGGAATTAACTTGTGATATGTGAACATGATTAAAACGGGATGTCATCTTCGGGCGGAGGCGGCGCGGAGTAATCATCCTCCAGTTCAATGTGACCGGCTACAGGCGTAGCGGATTGCGGTTGCTTGAATACGTTGAGCCATTCCTGGGCCTGAGCCGACAAATCGGCCATGAATTCAGCCATCGGTTCGCCGACGTATTGCTTCTCGACCTGCTGTTCGGTGATGTCATCGGGAATAAATGCAGTGATGGGCGTTATGGTTTTCTGGTTGGCGCCGGCTCCAACGATTTCCTGCTTCCTCACATCGCCAAATGTGCCAATGTGCATCCAAAACAAATTTAGGATGGAGTCATTCGCGCCAGGCACCAATTTTTGCACATGCGGCTTGATCGCCTTGCGCCAGTTCATAATGGCGTTCTTCACATGATTGGTCTGGTATCCCTTAGCTGTGAGCAGGACCGGAGCCCACGGATGGATCGCGTTTTCGTTCTTGTAAGCCAGAACGCTCAAGACCTGAATACCAGGTCTTGCTCCCTTGGTGAATGGCGGGACTCGGCGGGTGTTTCCAGTTGACTGATCAAAGAGGGATGAATATTCGCGCATCCCGATTGGCGCAATGATCAATTTGCGAGACGATACAACTTCCATTTCGGAACCGTTTGTCTGCGGCAAATTGTCAGTTCCGTAACCCGGAATGGGAAACGGGCAATTTTCCCAACTTTCGGCTGCGGCCTTGACCTTATCGGTTCCGCATGCCCAACCGCCGTAATACTGAAAGTTCTTGAGCGCTGCGAGCTTCGCGTCGCCGTTGATGATGTAAAACGCCGGGGCATGGAAGGGGAGCTCGATCTTTCCGCTTTCGTTCATATTGCCCTGAAAGGCTGTTTGTGCTGAGGATGGTATTGAGATTGGCATATTTTTTCCTTATGGTTGATTCAAATGGTTGATTTAATGGTTAAAAAAATGGGTGAAGGGAATTATCTTGTCCGTGTCCTCCTATCCATCGAACAGAAAATTATGAAGGCGGTCATTGGGATATTTCTCGCGCAACCGTCTGGTCGTTTCGGCTGTATGAACCGGAACGGGATTGCCTTTCCATGCGCGTATGATCTCCCCTCGAAAATCACGTATGGACCAACCGTTTGTCCTACACCATGCGATTGCGGCATTTATTTCTTCGTCTGACTTGATAACATCAGACATTGGCTTGGTAGATGCTCGCCATCCACGTGGGTACTTTTTGATATGCCAGCCATCTACCTGTTTGACAAAATCAATCCGCGTAACAGGTCCACGCAATGCGCGAGCCTTTTTTGACCCGTTCATGGTGATCGAAAAACCTTGTGCTTCCACGATCGAGCACAGTCCAGACATTGACTCTGCTTGACCATCCAGCATGTCTTCGAATGCGGGTGACCCGGCATCGGACGGATTGAATCCAACCTTCCAGACGCGAACGAAGATTGTTGTTTCGCCGACTCGTTCGATATCAATTCGTGCAATATCTGGCTGAATATCTTTCAGGTTAATCATGGTTGTTTCCTATCCTGATAAGTGTTCATAGAACGTATTTTCCAAACCCATAACTATTTAGTCGGAGAGCGCTAAAAACCTTGCTAGGCGTTACGTGGGTAAGCGTAAAGCCGCGCTGTAGCGCGGCTCTGTGGTTTGGATTGGATTTTTTGCAAAACGGGCTTGTAGCCCCGTGTAAATATTTTCTTATTCAGATAAAAAAATACCCGCCTGTTAGGGCGGGTATTCTCAAATCCTATTGAGCAACTCTTCTTTTTTCTTCGAGAATTCTTCTTCCGTAATTAATCCGATTTCTCGTAATTTGCCAAGCTCTTTTATTTTCTCAATAGCGTCATCGTCTTTTCCTGCAGGTTGGGAAGCTGGCTTTTTTCTATCCTCGATCGCTTCCGAGATAGCCTTTGTCACAATATCCAACTCTTTTTTCGGAATGTCAATTTCCATGATGTTTGTCATGGACTGGAGGCGCAGAACCGAAAATATCAGACTGCCTTTTGACTCCATGTTGTCTATTTTCTCAATTTGAATTTGCTCTACTTTTGTGCTGAATAATATCTTCTGGCAGTGAATTACTCGCATTGTGGTGACAAGCAAAACGCCGGCAGTTTTATTCTTGATGTCAAACGGCTTGATCTTCATAGTTTCCCCGCCGCCAATGATACCTACGTTGTAGGTTCCCAAGATCAAAACGCGCTCAGCATCCGATAGCTGCTTTTCTGCAAATTCAAACATTCCTTTTCCGATTAAAGGATTTAATGTACCTCGTTTGATTGCACTTTCAAGAGCGTTGTGTAGATCCTCGCGCATGTATCTCTCCTAACTGCACTGCCTTAACTTTGAGCGATTATAAGACAAAACCCCGCAGTCACTTTGCGGGGTTTTGTTGTAATGAATTTTCAGGACAACACGGCTGCGAAATTGTTGAACCCGAGTTGGTTTGCGATAACCCTGATCGCGTAGGAGATAGTCTGGTCGGCCTTGCCTAACTCAATCGCAATTTCATGTTGGTTGTATCCGATCATCAGTTTCCTTACGATAACCTGGTGCTCTTCTGATAATGTGGATACCAGCTTTGCAAGTTCGTATTTTTTCTCGCGGTCAATCAATTCGTCTTCGGCCGAGAATGTTGGGGAGGCAATGATTTCAGTGTCACCGTCGCCGTCGTCGTTAGAAATGCTTGACTCATCTTCAACCAGCATTGCATATGTGGCATACTGGCGCAGACATCGCTTTGCGACCCAGCCGGCACGGGTCAGGATTTTTGCATCAGAGTCTTCCGGCGATGATTTGAACAAAATTTCCTCGATCATTGCACTGTAGATGTCGTCCGCTTCCATCTGGTTTCTGCTATAGGATGCGGCTTTATTTCTCAGCCTGCGTTCCAAGCTGCAAATTCGTTTTTCAAGTTCGGGATAAAGTGAGGGGGGATTAAGCCGGATGATCTTTTTTGCCCCGCTTGCTATGTGTGCCTTGCGGCAGGATTTGCAAATTCGTTGATAACTGGTTCCGCGACGGTGGTATTCTGTGAGCGGTTTCTCGGCCTTGCATTTATTGCAGGGTTGCGTGGTGTATTCGGTGCTCATACTGATCTCCTTTGATTTGTTTTCGGTATTGCTGTACCGTGTGTATAGTCTACTGTATATGCTTTTTGGTGTCAAGGGTTAAATTTAGTGTATAGCGTGCTATAATCAGAGTATGAATAAAAAAGTGCAATTTCGGCTTGATGAAATATTGAAGGAACGGGGATTGACTATTAAAGGCTTCGCTCGCGATGCGCAGTTAAACTATGTTACTGTCATCCGTATCTGCCACAATCAGAATGCAGGCATTACTCTGGATATTATTTCTCGAATCACATCGGCGCTGAATATCTCGCCTGGTGAACTATTCAAGGTCGAAAGCCATAAAAATAAAAAATGACGGCGAGTGCAGCAACACTCGCCGTCTTTACGACATACGCTGTGACTTGTGGAGATCAGTCCGAGACAAGGCGCAGCAGGCTGTCGGCGGCTACGCTGGTCCTACAACCTCACGCAACCTAACTTTATCGTCCGCACGCCCACGGAGAACCGGAGGACTTGCGGACGGAAGTTTCTTAATTAGAGGCCTTCTTAATCGCCTCAGGTAATTTCTTTAGTATCTCCTTTGCCAAATCCAGATCCACAATAATTTCGCCTTCATCGGTACTGACTTTCACTGCGTTTTTATACGCATCAATGGAGCCTTTAGCAGACGGGGGGCGCAATGGCTCTGGATCATTCATGGCGCTCATATCAGCCTTATGAATAAATTCAAGCGTTTTTCCTATCGCATCTTCAACGTCAGAGGTGTTTACAAAAAGACTGTCAGCATCTTTTCCGTGATAGTCTATTGCTCTTCGGCGGGTCAGATAAAAGTAAGGCTTTCTCTTTTTAATTTGGGCAGTAAACAGCAATGTAGTTCCTGCATTGTCTTTAGCAAATCTGTTGTGAAACTTGAATGTGCGCTCAATAGACTGATTGCCTTTGTAAGCAATTGCAGTAATTACAAAATCCTCTTTTGTGAAAACAATCTGACCAAATACGTTAAATGATTCAAGCGCCATAGAAACCTCTGGCGCCCCAGGCAGGAGTCGAACCCACAACCTACTGTTATGGGTTCAGCTCCGTGATTTTTCTTGTTTTGGAAGGCTATTTTCGGGGGTTATGGGTTCTGCTTTGGCAGATTTGCAATCGGTAGGTACTGGCGGATTGCATCTTCGGTAATGTTTCGGGTATAGCGGTCAACCATTTCAAGATTTGACCAGCGTCCAGCCACCATTAAGGTCTTCGATGGCGCACCGAGCAAAGTCGAAATTGTGGCGAAGGTTCGGCGGGCGTCATGCGGAGAAAATTCAAAGCCCACCCGTCTGCTCCACTTGCGGAATATCATCTTTATTCCATGCCCGGTGAGTGGTTGACCATTATTTTTGTTGTTCAGCAGGTTTATAAACAACGTCCCCACGCCTTTTGCGGGTTTGCGAAATTCGAGCCAAGACGCAATATAAAAGGCAGTCTGTTGGGAAAATGCTCCCGTCCCCCACTGCCCGCCCTTCACAATCACTTGCAAATTTAGCTTATCCAGATTGACATCCTGCAGTTGTAGCCTGGCGAGCTCTGCGCGGCGGAGTCCCGTGTCAATGGCAACAGATAGAATGGCGAGATCCCGCGTACCTATGGCGGTCGAAGGGTCAAACGATGCCAACAATTCCACAAGCTGATCCATGGTTAGCGACCGTTGTTTTTTGGGATTAACGCGCTTGATCCGAGCCGACCGTGCTGGATGAATCTGACCATATCTCCAAGTGAGATATGATCTGCATGCGCAAAGGGCAACATATTGTTGGGTATTCTGCTGAGGTGTCCCTTTGACTCTGTCTTTCACAAATGATAATAAATCGGATGCTGTCCAGGAGTCCAGATCTTCAACCTGCACCAGTTGATCCAATATTCGACGGTACGAAGCCTTTGTGGATTCGCTATACTCATCAGATGCTAGAAAGTCTTCTACAAGTGTTCCCATTTTTTCCTCGATGTTAGTGGTGTTGTGGGGTGCGCAATGGATTTTCGTAGCCGACCGGGAGATACGTTTGCAAGTCTTTTTTGATGTAGTGCCTGACTCCTAACGATTGGCACAAGTCAATCATCCTCAGGGTGTAATCGCGCCAGTCGGTGGTTTTGGTAATGTCGAGATAGTTCACGCGACCAACTTTGTAGAGGTCTACAAACCGGTGCGTTTCTTTGACGATATCCAAACTGGCTTGTACATCAATCGTCGGCTCGAGGGATACCCATGTGAAAATCCCGCGCTCGTGAAACCCTTTTAGGGCAGCGATTCTATCAGAAGGCAGGGCGGCTCCGCGCTCCCACTTTTGGGTGAATGCGTCATCAAGGCTGGTCAGCGTAGAGGCAAAAGCATCGCGCTGCGGGCGAAATAGATCAATATCGCGCAGGGCGCGGGTTCCGCCTTTGGTGAGGGTGCAAACAGCCATCCCGCACTTTTGTAAAGTTTTGATCGTCCAGCGCGTGAGTTCTGTGTTCCCCGGATGGTAAGGATCGGTCGTAAACGATAACATTACCTGTTCGGTAATACCCTTCTGTTCATATTTGAGCGCATCCATTGCAAGACCTTTCATAAAGCCAGGTCGTTCGATTGCGCCCTCATCAAATTTCCATCGTGATGTTCTTGTCACCAGCGGAACATAGCAGTAGGCACATTTGTGACCACAGCCTCTGTACGGGTTCGCGGCAAGTGGCGCATATTCGCCGGCTTGTCCTTTGGGGGCGTAAATGTATTTACAACCCTTGATCGAAATACCATCGGGATTGAGTTGAATAATTTTATCCATAAACCGTTAAGTGTTCACAGATAAACTTTTCACACTTGGGACGCGCTGAGAGGTGTCTTTCCCCAAGAGTCTGTATGTTATGTGTCTGTCCGATTTTTAATCCCTTGACGTGGCTTGTGACGCTATTTGAAATAAAAGACCCGCCTTGATCGGGCGGGTTTAGTTAGAATGGGATGCAGTTATTATGCTTGCCTATAAAGAATCGTTTGCCGCAGTCTGGGCATACACCAAAGTGGAAATGACACCACCAGTAGAGAACGCGGATCGGGCGAGGGAGAATGTGTAACATCCTCCCATTTTATCACTCGCCACTGAACAGGGTCATTTGTGGATTTGATTTTTCAATCAGTTTGCGTGCGCCTGCCTTTGTAATGGGTGTGACTGTAATGCCAAACCGCTTTTGATATTCCTCAGCGGCATCCAGGCGGTGGCAGTCAGAACGCTTCCAGCATGCGCACATGACAATCACGTTCCCCTTTTCCATAAGTCCATGAAGTTCCGCGACGCCTTTTTCAACGTCGGCAAACTCGGTCGCACCTTCGCCTCTGTAGTTTTTGTTTCCGAGCGCTTGGATGTGGGCGTATCTCGCGCCCAGGACTTCCTGCAGGTGCTTCTGTGAAAATTCGGGGTTGCGGGTGTGAGGCATGAAACGTATGTCGGCAATTACCGCATTGAGCGCTTTCGTAACCTGCAGGAGCTCTTCTGCTTTTTTGAAGTCGTTGTAGCCGAGGTCGTAAAGTACATTTTCCATTTTTGATATTCTCCAAATTGTTAAGTGTTCAAAAGGTGCTTACACAAGGAATATGATAACTGGACCGGAACGGCATTTCCGATTTGCTTGACAATCTGCTCCCGCGTGCCTTGAAACTTGTAGGACTTCGGAAATGACATGGCGCGGGCGAGTTCGTGCGGCTGCAACATCCTGAAACGAATGTCCAACGAGTACACTTTTCCGTCTTGGTCACGAAGAAGGATTGGAGAAACCAGACCGAAGCGATCTCTGCCAGTTTGAGTCTTCAATGGCTCATCTACCGAATAAGCGCCGCCATTGCCATAATATTCGATCAGATAAGGCTCGACAAGTCCGATAGTATCCTGACCGATGATCGTTGGCATGGGATCATCTATCGAGCGCGGCTGACTGCGGTTTGTGGCTGTCCAGTTGGTTGTGAGTAGGAAAGGCTGAGCAAGCGCGAAGGAGTCCGCACTGGTGACTGTCGGCATAGGCTTATCCAGACTGTGGAGCGATCCGCCTTGATCCATTTGGATGATAAATGGCTGAGCCAAGCCGAACCGGTTGGACGTGTCCAGTGTCGGAAGTGGGGAGTCGACTGATCGGGTGCGGTTTTCAGACCCTTTGCCGTTGTGATATTCGACAATGTACGGTTCGATGAATTGAATCTTGCCCGCGCCGGTGATGGTCGAAACTGGTTGATCGAGATCGCGGGGCGCTCCACCAGACTGCTGAGACAGCATGAATGATTTTCCACCGTATTTCTCCAGACCTGCAAAGATGCGGCGCATGGTGTTTTCAGCCAGTGGCTTCTTGCGGTTGAAGATGGACTCGCCTTTGATCTTCCAGTCAATAATCTCTCGGGCTGGTTTCCAGCGCAAGGATCTGCCAAACATATCACCGCCATTCTGATGGTGTGACGGTTCTGGGAATGTGACAGGTTTCCCTTTGCGGCAGATGATGAAAAGCCGTTTGCGCGTGGTCGGATCGCCATAGTCCGCGGCGACGAGCCGACGCCACTTGACGTTGTAGCCCCTGCTTTCCATCGCCTTCACGAAACGATGGAAGTATTCGCCCTTGCGGTTTTGGATCGGGAGTCCATACTGACACGGCTTTGAGTGTTTGACCTTGATGCTTTCTCCCGCGCCGCATGTGCATTTTCTGTGAAGTGGTCCCCAATCTTCAAACTCAGGGACGTTCTCGATTAGCACATCCTGCACTTCGAGAGCCGACACCCACCGCAAAACATATTTGACGCTGGCGCGGGACTGCTTGGACATCGGAGCGCCTCCGCGTGCGTTGCTGAAATGGGTACACTCTGGCGATGCAAGAAGGAGTCGGAGTTTGCCGGACGGCACGACCTGGCGTGGGTCAATATCCTTGAGATCAGAATTGTAGTGCGCGACCTTCGGGTGATTCTTGCTGTGGGTGGCAATGGCAACTTCCCAATGATTGACTGCCACCAAGCGGACATCGAGTCCAAGTTCTTTGGCGGCTTGAAGTACGCCTGTGCTTGTGCCGCCGGCACCACAGAATAAATCGGCGAGGTCTTGAGTCTTTTTACTCATGTAAATCTCCATCGGCGTAATTAACAGTCTTGTAGAGAGGTTCTTCCGAATATTTCCAAATGTGCCAAACGTAATTGTGGATTGGTCCCTTTTTCTTGATCTTGAACCACAGTGGACGAAACAACATCTTGATCTGTCCGCTGTACAGCGGCTCGTTTTTGAAGATGTGCTGGCGGGATTTGGCGTGATCGAAGTTGCTTCTCAAGAGACAGGCGAAACCACCTATTTCGTTATGCCTCATACGCTCGATCTGCCGCTCGATCTGCCGCTCGATGATCTGATCTACCAGCGGACGAGTAAAGGGTGGATTTGTAACAACCCAATCCGCCGCTATAAACTTCTCGAAAGCGTCCGGCTTGCAGAAGGCATTTTGCCGACCACACGCTTGAAGCGCGTCAATGATTCCGCTGCCTTGCGGAGCGCACACATCGAAGATAACCAAATCCTTCCTGATCGAGACGCATTCCAGAAGCGCATTCACACAGCGCGGGTCAATAGTGGGATAGTATTCACCGGGAACTCTTGGGTAATTGCTTTTGACATAGGGAGATTGGGTCATTTTGTTGTACCTGCCATTTCCCTTATCTCTCCGAGGGTGATACCACTTGGAGGCAGGTTTCCACCATACCAGGCTGATTGCAGGCACTCTTCAAAGCCAATAATCTTCGGGTATGCTTTTTGAATGGCGGCGATCAACTCCAACTGGTCTTTCAATTGCAATTTGACGAGACTCTTTGACCTCTCTTTTCCGTTCTCGTAAACATTGGTGACGGTTCGGAGATCGAACACACTGCCGTAATGCGCGGGATTCCAGTACACAACACCAGTGTTATCAAATGCGTCAGCGATCTTTTTGCGCAGGGATTTTGAGATTTTAGGTTCGGGCATGATTTTTCTCCTACTCTTTTAAGTGTTCATAAGTGATTTTTTATCAAGTTAAGTTTTTATTCTGATACAATTTGCAAATGGAAAAGGCCGCGCGAGAGTTCTTCGCCCTTTTAATCACTATTTTCTTATGGGTGATCGGATGGATATTGCTTGGCGTAATCGCATGGGGAATTTTGTTCGCAATTTCAACGTTTTTCTCTATGTTTTGATCACTGCCTTTGTTGGCAGGTAGGTATAGCGATGCTTGCACAGAAAAGCGAGAAGCCGACCTATCGCGGCGGCTTCTCGGTGGTGCCCCTGCGCTTGTAGCTCCAGCACATACGCCAGAGTAATCGCGCCGGTATGGTGCTCTGGCGTAATAAACGGATCTGGCAAGTCGGCGGCAATAGGGTAGTTATCCTTGGCGGTTACTATGCTGACCTGTGGGGTTTCCAATGCTCCGCCAAACAGAGCAAGGTCAAAAAGACTCTCCTGCGATTGCTGGGCAAAGAGCGCATCTACAATCTCGCGGAACTGACGAAAGTTGACAGCCTTGCCCTCGATGATTGGACGGGCTGCGATCATCTGGCGGTTATGGTCCAGCACCGACATCATTTCGGCATGCCCGATTGGGAATGTGCCGCGGCGGACGTGGTGAAGGATATCCTCGCGCACGCTTCCGAGCAGGAGTCGCTTTTCCACACGCTTTTTCGAAACCCCGCACTTTTCGGAGATTTTCTCAATGCTCCATCCCTGGCTTTCGATGCGCTTGCGGTAAGCAAGCATTTCATCCACTGGATCAAGGTCGCGCCGACCCACATTTTCAGCAAGCATGATGGCGCTGGCTTCCTCGTCGTTCAATTCGCGCACGATGCAATCTATGGCTTCCAACTTGAGCACTTGGGACACGGCGCGGAAGCGGCGCTCACCAGCAACGATCTGATACTGCGCTCTTTCACCAAATCTATCTCCGCCGAATACACACATAGGGTCTGGAGCAAAAAGCCTGACAGTAATTGGTTGCGCGAGCCCATGTTCCTTGATAGATGCCGCGAGCTCTGATAAACCATCTTCATCAAAAACTGTGCGGTCATTGTCGCCAGCAAATATTTGCCGACATGGTATTTTCTGAATTGTGGCTGTCATTAGATTTCAACCAGCGCGAATTTCTTCGAGACTGGCACTTCAATTTCTGTAACGAACGGGGCTTCGGCGGGGATCAACTCTGGACCTTCTTTCGGCGTATTCAGGTCTTTGATCTGGCATCTGCAGAAAACGTACACACGGGTCGGAGCCGTGATTTCCTTTTTTGTGCCGTCGCCCTTTTGCTTATCCTCGACCGTGCGCTTTTGGAATGAGATCAGGCGGATTCCGTGCTCGCCTTTCTTCACGCATTTGCCTTGAGCGATCCAGCGATCAAAGGTGAACCAGTCTTGATAAGGCTGGCAACTGCATCCGCGTTCACGCGCTGCGGCTTGAAGGATGCTTGCAGAGGTTTCGGATGTCTGCTCGAACTGAGTGGCTTGCTGTGGTGTCATTTTTTGTTTCATGGTTTGCTCCTGCTATTTTCTTATCCTGTTAAGTGTTTACTCGAATAAAAATCCCATCGGTTTTTCTCCGATGGGATTTTGTGCTGTCTATGAAAAGCCGAGCCCTTTTTCTTTGAGTGATGCCCACTTGCTTTGACCGATCACAATATGGTCAAGGATGTCCACATCCATCAGTTTGCCAGCCTGAACAATGGCGCGAGTGACTGCCACATCATCAGGTGATGGCGTCGGGTCACCCGACGGATGATTGTGGCAAATAATCATTGCTGAGGCTTGTTCACGCAACGCATCTTTGAATAACTCGCCGACACGGACTTGGGATGAGCAAACAGAGCCTTTGTAAACCATGATGATTTTCATAACCTCGTTACGGCGATTGAGTAAGATGACGCGCAGTTGCTCATGGTCCAGCGCCTGCATGTCATATTGCACCAGCGCTGCGGCGTCAGCAGGGGAGTTGATGCGGGCTTTTTCGCGGGGGAGTGCGAACGTCTGTCGGCGGGCGAGCTCTGCGATTGCCAAGATCATGTCGGCTGTTTTGTCGCCGACACGGTTGATTTCCTTCACACGGTCACGCGGGATTTTGACCAGCAGGTTATCGTATTCGCTGACCAACTGGCTTAACTGGCTGGCGGTGTCAGTATCGGGGAGCATCAGCGCGACGCTCAGCAGTTCGGTGGTGTTGAGCGCGGTGGCTCCAAGTTCGCGGAGTCTGTGCGCGGGTTGTTCGGATTGGGGGAGGTCGTTGTATTTCATGATGTTCCCCTTATTAAATGTCAAAGGCAGAGGTTTCGCCTCTGCCTTTGGTTTCTTCTTCCACGATCACGATATCAATCGTGTATGTTCCGAATGGGGTGTGCTGTCTTGTGACCAGCACTCTTTTTTCTTGAAACTCGGCTTCCTTCAAAATCTTTTCCATCCATTCTGGCACAATTACTTGAAGGTCACGGACATCTTGCGGGTTCATTACTTCGGTGGTCATTGGTGTTCTCCTGTTTTTTCGATTTTGTGTAATGTAGGTTACACAAGACAAATCCTACAGTCTGAACTTTTGACCGTCAAGTCAAAACTCCAATGAAAAACTTTTGAAAACTTTTTTGCAAGGCGTTTGCAAGGCGCATTGTGAAAAAATATTTTTCCGCTTGAGACTTCCTTGGACGAAAAAAAACATGCAGCAACTTGATACAGTATGCTGCATGTTCTAGTTTCGGGCTTATCGGGGCTTGTGACGCGATTTTGGAATCGTGCTTCTTGGGAGCGCCGTGGTGATGAAATCTGGGTAACGGTATGCAGAGACTCAGAACGAGGTCTTAGAAACGCTTTGGACGCGCTTCGTGAAATTGAGAACGGACAATAAAAATGCCCGAACAGGGTGAGGGGGGCACCCAGTTCAGGCAAGCGAGATTATAGCAGGGAGGATCAATAAGTCAAGTTCTCGTTAATAAATTTTGTTATTTTTCCTTTGAACTCGCTATCAGCGGAGGCAATACTAATTCCGTATTGGGGTATTCTTCCATTACGTCTTCGATAATGAGAGGCTATACATTTTGTCAAGTCAAATCCGAAACCAGTTTCTTTTTTTCCAATAGCACATTCAGTAAATTCTCTACATGCACCCAATACTAAATCAGCAAATTGAAGCATGGTGTTTTGCGCCATTCTCGCATAAAAAGGCGAGTCGGCAAAATTGAGTTCCTTCAATGCGCCAGAGAGATAAGATTCGTTTCCTTCACTAGTTTTTCCAAGAAGATAAGCAGAGGCGTACTCTGTATCAAAAATTGTTGAATTTCCACTATCCGGCCAATCCAACACGACTTCATATTTATCATGTTCTGTTTCTTTTGCATGGAGTGCAACACGCATGAGGGCGTTTGAAAATACATACCTTGCGATATCAGGTTTGACGCTTGTTATGGAATCTTTTTTTGCAGAGTGACTTTGAATTAATGCAATAATTATAGTAAAGTCAACTTCTTTTGCCTTTTCGAAAATCTCAAGTTTCCATTTTTTCGACGCGGCAAGTGCGTTTTCAAAAATTACTTTCTCGTCTTTCTTCTCGTAATATGATTTTAGGTCTTTGAAATTCCACTTTATTGGTTCGTGAATTGGCATGTATCGCGACTTGGCAGTATTGATTATGTTTATTAATTTAGATTCCATTTCTTGTGAAATTGAGTATCCACCAAAGAAAAGCATATCTGGAATTTCTGAACCTCTTACTCCATTTAATTCAGAATTATCGGCATACCATTTCATTTACTACCTCCCTATAACCTGATTTATTCAAACTTCAATTTTGGTAGTTGATTTACGATCTCGACCGTCTGCACGGAGACATTGATCACGCTCAGCAGCAGATCCAAAATGTAGCGCGGATTGCCGACCTCAGCCGCCCAATCGTTGGGGTCGTTGGTGATGCCGCTTTCGGGGTGGGTTGTGACCTGGTAACGCTCCATGACCCATTCAATGGCGGATTTGCCATTGACGACGTACTCATAAGCCTGGGCAGGGATGTTCGATACAGTGATCTTGCTGTTGTATAAAATGCTGTCCTTCTCGTTTTTGGACGGGAAGCGCATCTTCTCCACCTTGTAGGACTTACCATCATCGCCTGTGACTTTGACGCCTTTATAGGGCGGGACTTCTTCATAGCCGACATGCAATTCTGCCAACTGCCGACCTGCTTTGCTGAATGCTTTGAAGTCTTTAGGGTCTTCAACAAGCGGCAGGCGCGGGAGGGTTTTCTTTAGGTCGTTGGCAAATGTGGCCCGGTATTCGAGGCTGTGAAGGATGCCATAGACATAGTAGAAAATGTCCTCTTTGGTGACGCTTTTCCAATATCGCTTTTTGGCGCTGTCGAGGATGAAGTCAGAAACGCCATCCCTGCGGATATAGTCGCTGTCACCGACTGCGTCCCACAGAGTTGGGGCTTGCTTGTCTTGTTCCTCGTAATAGTAGAGGGGGAAGGCTTGCCCGTTGAATTGAACTTGCAGGTCTGGAACGCAATCAGTCATCAGCGCAGAAAAATCTTTGCTTGCACCAACACCAGATACGCAAATTACCATGTTCTTTACTGAAGTATTTGGAAAGATTTTTGGAGTCAGATAAACCATTTCATTCAATGCTCGGGAGAAGTAAAGATTTTGCTTGAAAAATGGTCTGTAATAGGCAACGACAAAATCTCCATCACCGAGTTTGTGTTCTGTATTTTTCTCAATATCCCATTCAAGTGCTCTTGTCCAACTGATGCTTTTAGGATCGCGGTTTAGGAAAGATTTCACATCAACCGTTTTACTTTTTGAAGCCTTTATATAAGCTAGGCGTTGATCGTTGTAGAAGTCAAGGTGAATCTGAACATTACGCTTTAACTTTTTCTTTGAACTGTTATAGCACCATGCGTCTCTTTGGGTCTTTACTCCATTGCTATAAAACGGCACAAAGTAAGTGACTTTGTTTTGTTTGTTGTCTTTATCTCCTAATGCAATAAACGTATCAAACACGTCATTCCGCAGACTAAGCCAATCTCCGTGTTCGTCGGGTTGCAAAACTGTCCACTGCATTTCGGGGCTGGCGATGGATGCGTATTGTTTTATCAGAGCAAGTTTTTGGTCATGGTCGAGATAATCGCCGATGTCGTGATAATGGATGATGGCTTTACCAGTTTTTACAGCGGGATTCTTGACCAAGAGCGTGATGGTAACAGGTGTACGCGTGCCACCGCCAAAGACATTACCCGCTTCTTTTTGACGCAATTCTCCGCTGGTGCGGGCATTTCCGCGCAAGTTGAAAATCCAAATGCCCGTAAATTCCTTTTCGAGTGTTTTGCGGAAGCCATCTCCACTGTTGCCATCCAACCAGCCGCCGTTTGAAATAAAGGCAATCACGCCGCCATGTTCTGGGTCAAGACGGTCGGTACTCCAGCGAAAGGCTTTGATGTAGGAATCATAAAGGGAGTTCTTATTGGTCGCGTCTGTCGCTTTGGCGTATGTGTTCGCAATGCGCGAATCCAGAAACTCGTACTTCTGGTTTTGGGCGTTATCATTCGCAGAGCGTTGCCCCACCGAGTAAGGCGGGTTGCCCATGATGACGCGCAAGGGGGCTTTCTTCTGCCTCACCACGCGCTCAGAGTTTCTTGTAAACATCACCGAATCAAACGCGCCGACTGCGCCCGTCTCGCCCAATTGGAAGGTATCTGTCAGCACAATGCCATCGAAGGAATGATATTCGGCTTTGCCAATGCCATCATCGGGGGTGGCGGTCTGGTCATGGTAGGCGTTTTCGATGTTCACCGCGGCGATGTAATACGCTAGCAGGACAATCTCGTTGGCGTGGAGTTCGTGCTTGTACTTGCGTTCCAAGTCCTGCGGCTTGATTAGTCCGCTTTGGATCAGGCGGGTTACAAAAGTCCCTGTGCCTGTAAACGGGTCCAGAATGTGGACATTCTCATCGGAGAGTCTGCGCCCGAATTCCGTTTGCAGGATGTGCTCGATGGAATGGATGATAAAGTCCACAGGTTCGATCGGCGTGTACACAATACCCAACTGTTCCACCATCTTGGGGAAAGCGGTCTTGAAAAACTTATCGTACAGTTCGATGATGATGCGCTGTTTACCGTCCGCGTTATCAATTCCAGCGGCGCGGCTCTTGACCGACTCATAGAAGCGCTGCAACTTCTCGGAATCTTCGGGCAGGGTTTCTTCCTGAAGCGCATCCAGCATACTTTGCATGGCTTGGGATACCGCATTGTGCTTGACGAAGGAATAGCCTTCAAAGAGGGCTTCAAAGACAGGTTTGGTGATGATGTGCTGTGCCAGCATATCCACCGCCTGAGATTCGGTAATGCTTGGGTTGATGTTCTTCCGAAGCCCATCCACAAAGCGGGCAAAAGCGTCTTTTTGTTCTTCGTGCGAGGAGATCAGATCTTGAATCCGCTTGGTCTGCCGCTCGGCGATTTGCGCCACATCCTTTGCCCATTGTTCCCAATAACGGCGATCCCCGACTTTTTGTACCATGCGGGCAAAGATAAATGACTGTAACTGCTCGAATTGCATTGCCATTTGTTTGTAAAGCGAATCACTGGCGGCTTGGTAATCTGCTTCCTTCATGCCAATATCGTCTGAGCCGTGATTTCTGTCACCATCGCTAATGCCGACAACGCTGATATTATCAGGACGCATTTTATTGATGTCTATTTTATTGACAGTAGCATTGAATCGATCATCATGAGCGCGGAGGGCATTTAGTACAGTCCACACTACGCTGAATCGCTTGTTGTCATCGAGGGCTTTATTTGGTTCGATGTCGGCAGGGACAACAACAGGAATGATAATATAGCCGTAATTCTTGCCAGGGGCTTTTCGCATCACGCGTCCAACCGACTGAACCACGTCTACCTGTGAGTTTTTTGCCGAAAGAAACATGACTGCATCGAGGGAAGGAACGTCCACGCCTTCACTCAACACGCGCACATTGGTCAGGACGCGACATTCGTTCCCATCAGTGGGGGATTTTACCCAACTGAGCATTTCATCGCGCGTGGGGGCGCTCATGGTTCCGTCCATGTGACGCGCTTCCACTGTAACCATCTGCTCTTTTTTCTCTTGGGGCAGGGAGGTCAGATAAGACTCGTTCGCCTTATTGAACATGCTAGCTATCTTATTAGACGCCTTAATGCTAGAAGTAAATGCCACAGCGCGGCGCATGGGTTCGGGATCAACTTTTTTAGTTTCGCCATCGTCGCCAATGAATTGCTTGGAAAGCGCATTGACACAGCCGACCAGTAGGGAAATATCGTTATTCATTTTGATTTCTGATTCCTGACTGAGCGCATTTTGCACTGCAGTCGGCAGGTCTTTATCGCTCAACGTCAGAATCAAGACCTTGTAATCAGTCAGAAGACCTTTTTCCACCGCTTCGCCAAATCCAATGCGGTAGATTTCTTCGCCGTATAGTTTCGGATCGTCCATTGAGGCAAGAACTGCATCCTTGTCCTTTGCCTTGCTTTTGGAGTCTTCGCTATACAGGCGCGGTGTGGCGGTCATATACATCCGCTTTTTTGCTCTGATAAAGTTTTCATTGTGAACTTTGACGAAATGCTTTTCGTCTTCGCCAGATAAGGTCACACCAGTGGTGCGGTGCGCTTCATCGCAGATAATCATGTCAAATTCGGGAAAGCCGTTTTTGAGTAGAACCTTCTGCGCTGCGGCAATCACTTCAATGGATTGATAGGTTGAGAAAACCACTGTCATGCCCGTCTTATTGCGCTTCGCTATTTCAAATTGGGCGAGGATAACCTTTGGGTCGGTCGAGGCTGGCAAAGCCAAATCTACAACGCTAAAAGCGTCTATATCTTCCTGCTTTTTCTTCTGCTTGGAAACATCGGGGTCGGAACAGATACAAATGGGGTGAATCGGTTCGGCGGCGTCCGCGCTCCATTCGCGCAAGGCTTGACCGAGCAGGGCAATACTTGGCACTAAAAAGAGGATCGTCCCCGTGCCTTTGGTTTCATGCTCAGCAATCCGCAGGGAGGTAAAGGTCTTGCCTGTTCCGCACGCCATGATGAGTTTACCGCGCTCGGATTTCTTGTAATGCTCATGCGCTTTTTCCAGCGCGTCTTGCTGATGATGGAAAAGCGACTTCTTCGCAGTCCGTGCCAATTCGCCATGAATGCCCTGCTCCAACTTGTCCCAATCTACGGGGGCTTCGCGCAGTTCGTAGAGATTCAGCCGGGTGACTTGCGGGACTTGGTTATGAATGGCTTCTTCTGCATTTGCCCCGAATTTATGCCCTGTGGTGTCGATCCATAAACGATAAGCAAAGCCGACTGTCTGCATTTGCTCATTCCTGAACATCCTGCCAGAAGTGGAGAGGAAACTATCCACAGCGGGCTTATCTATGATTGCGCCTTCCTGATAGAACTTGCATTGAATCGCCCAGAAGTCGCCTTCGTGGGTTTGGGAAACCAAGTCAATGCCTGTGTCATTCCCGCCAAAATCTTTTCGATAGGGGAATTCGCTCCACAGCCAAACGTGTTTGAAGCGATAGGCGTATTTGGGGTCTGTCTGTAAATACGCCTGCATAAGCCGCTCAAAGCGTTCGCCTTTATCGCGTTCGGAGAATGAGAACTTTCGGTACTTGTCCAGTAGCGCCTGAAAACTCATGGTGTTCCTCGGTTGTTCGTGTGGTGTCAAACAAAAACCGCCTGCGCGAAGTTGCGTAGGCGGTAGGAATATGTTAATATCACCCTAACGACTGCGCGGGTCCATCGCGTAGTACATTTTCAGCCTTGCAGGATGCCAGTCCTGCGGGGCTATTTTTTAATTATAAGCGAATAATCAATAAATCAAGAAGCCTCGCGTGTCCGCAAGGCTTCTTATCTCAGTTGCGTAAGACACCCTTACGCTGGCGTCCGCGCATCCTTCGGCGAACAAATATTAGCATGGAGCGGAAAGCAGGGATCGAACCCGCGTCTACTCGTTGGAAACGAGTCGTCCTACCACTGGACTACATCCGCATAAATCAATTATAGCACAGCCGTTCTGTTTTAGGATTATAATCTCACTCATGTTTAGAGGTTCTTTACCGTCAGATGTTCAGGCGATCCTTTGTTCGGCGGCATCCACGTGGGGTGGACGGGATATTTACGTCGGCTGTTCGGGTAACTTTACTGTTGAACGTGCCCTGGCTTCACGCGGAGATTATGATTTGCATGGGTGCGATGTAACGATCTATTCATCTGTAGCAGGGGCATTTCTCGCAGGTGAAGACTTCCGCCTTGAGATCAAAGATCCGCGATTTGATTGGCTCGCACCATATATACAATCTGGAGAGGGGAAAGCAGCGACCATCTTTCTCGCTTCGCGCTTGGTTGAAGGGATAAACGCGAACGGCGAAATTAAGAAAAACGCCTATTATGAGCGTGTGACCAAAGCCTACCAAGCACAATTCCCCACTCTGCACGAAAAGACCTGCCAAAAAATCCTCGCGCTCAAAATGCGGTTGAAGTCATATTTCAACGGCGACGTGATGGAGTTCGTGGACATGGTTCCGCAGGATGCGGCTTTTGTGGTGTATCCGCCGTTCTATGCTGGCGACTACACCAATATGTTCAAGAAGCTCAACCTGATCTTCGATTGGGACGCGCCGGCTTTTGGTGAACTGAATGACGCTGCGCTTGAGACGCTGTACGAGAAGGTCACATCGAAGAGTCGCTGGCTTTTCGGGACCGACACGCCACAGGAGAAATACGCCGACTTCCTGATCGGACTGGCTCGCACGACAAATCGAGGCGTGCCGATGTACCTGTACTCCAACTCAGGCGAAAAGAAGATCGTGCAACCCGCACAGAAGATCGAAACTGTGAACAATGCGCGGCTCGGTGAGGGAATGCAGATTGGCGAGAAACTCACCATTGCAAAGTTGACCTATTCTCAGTTCCAGGCGCTACGCTCGCAGTACATGAACGCCTTTATCCGACCGGGTCAGGCATCCGAGGCTTACGCCGCGCTGGTGGATGGATATATGATCGGCGTGTTTGCGATCTCAGCTTCGCCAAACCCTGCCCAAGCATATTTCCCCGATCACATCTACCTGCTTTCGGATTTTCCTGTCGCGCCGACCAGTTATCCAAAGCTGAGTAAACTAGTTCTTTACGCTGCGTTGAGCAAAGAAGCTGTGAAGCTCTATGAGCGCGTGGCGCGGAAACGAATACGGTATCTCTACACCACAGCTTTCACAGACAACTATGAAAGCATGAAATACCGCGGGTTGTTCAAGCTGCATAACCGTACCGAGGCGGGACCAAGCGCAACAGACCCTTACCAAAAGAAATTCAAAATCAATTACGAAGCCGAAGCGGGAAAATGGACGCTCGCAGACGGGCTGAAACTGTGGAAACAAAAACACGGAGAATACAGCCACGATGCAAACCAGAGTTATCAAGATTGACCCAAGAAAACTGAAGCTGCTCGAAGTAAATGCCCATTTCATGAGGCATGAGGTCTTTATGCGCCTTACCGATAACGTGAAGGATGACGGAACGTTGACTTCCGTGCCGTTCTGCGCGATTTATGGGTATTACACGGCGGATGATCCAATCCCGTATTTGCCGGGAGAAGTTGACCCTATTCCGCAATACGAAGTTCTTTCAGGCAACCATCGCGTGAAGTCGGCGATTGCCGCCGACCTTGCTGAAATAGATGTGATGGTGACGGATGAACCGTTATCCCCTGACAGGCGCAAGGCGATCCAACTCGCACAATGCGCTGGTTGGTGAGGATGATCCAGCAACTTTGAAAATGATCTACGGGGGTATTCAAGACCTGACCATGCGCCTGTACTCTGGGCTCGATGATAAGCGGCTGGATATGTTGGAGAAAGTCTCGCCGGGGGCGCTCGGAGAGGCGAACTTGCAATTTCAGCCTGTGTCTTTCATGTTCCTGCCTGACGAACTTGAACAAGTCAAACTGGTTTGGGATATTGCCTCAAAAGAATCTCGCACAGCGAAGCTGCTTTGGCTTGCTCGGATGAATGAATACGACGCAGTCATGGATG
>JADJTD010000002.1 GCA_016711345.1 Chloracidobacterium sp. | reverse complement strand
GTGGGTTAAGCGTCTGATAATCACTCTCACCCCTCGCATGCACGAAGTGATGAGCGATCACATGAACAAGCCGATTACTCGATTCATGGACGACACAACCCTGTGAGCCGCCCAGGCAGAGTTGGTAAAGCACTAATCTTTCACTCTCTGACACTCTCTGTTGTAGGTTTCGTACACTTAGCACGTTGACATGCTACAAAGAGAAAACCCCTGCGAACCTTGTGCTGCAAGGCTTTCAGGGGTTTTGAGTGGGGCGATGTACGGGTTTCGAACCCGTGACAACTGGAATCACAATCCGTCGTAGCCCTTGTGGCACAAGGTTCTTCGAGGGATAACCACTCCATCAAACTCTTTCTGACTCTTTTTGCTTGGTTATCGGCAAAACAACACTTGTCAGACAGATTTTGTGCGTGTTCCGGAATTTGCAAACTTTAGTCTGGGATTACGTTTTTACTCTACACATTTACTGGGTTTGTAAGGGTGTTTTTTAGAGGCCATACGTGAAAAAGGCTATATACCTATCTCGCTTGTTATATTTAATAATTTTAGAACATCAGAACAAAACCGAGCTAATCCCTGTTGTGGCAAGGTTTTCAAGGTGTTCCAAAATGTGTTCCCAGCCGTTCTGAAATTTTGTTTTTCGGAACAGCAAAAACAGCACTGTTCTGAAATTTCGGTACAGAGATAACTTGCACTTTTGTTTAGGGCGATCCCCTGCGAATAGCCCCGAAATATAATTGGTTTATACTGGTCACTCGCATATCGAGGATGCTGTCATGACCAAGACCCTGGCCACAATTCTATTGTCGCTAATAGCCACCAGTGCATCGGCATGGAGCAACTATCACTACGACCCGCTGCGGGTGAAAAACTACAAAGCATTCTGCAAGAAGATTTTGGCGCAGCCCGTCCCACCACCCTTCGTCTGTGATCGGAAGATGAGCCTCGACGGCGGCAGAACCACCGTCGATTGCTATGTACAGGAAGGTGAGAGCGACGAGTTGTACCACCACAACTGCGAGCGAGAATTTCCCCAGTTCAAGAACTAGCCTACAGCGCGTCTGGCGATGTTACCGAACGGCAGCGCACCTGCTGTCTCACCAACCAGCGTCTTGTCTTGGAAGAATGGTACGCTCAGGAAGCCCTGCACCTCATCTGCTGTCGGGCCGAAGAAGTTCGCCGGGTCTTTGATATTGCCAGCAAGCATCTGCGGCACACCCAAGAGGTTCGCCCTGTCGAAGCCGTAGCTCATGTAGCCACCCAACCCACTCTTCATCCATGCAGGCTCGTCACCGGGGATCAGCATCTCCTTGGCAGCACCGGCAGCGATGGCAACGGGCATGTAGCCAGTAGCCGCCACCAGCGCAGGACGGTAGTTACCCAAAGCCGCTTGTTTCAGCACGGCTTCCAACATCACCTTGTGGAAGGTGTAGGTGTAGGACTTCAGGTGCCACAGCGCCACGTAGTTCTGGTCACTGCCCCAGATCGTACGCTGTGAGGCGTTCGGGCGGAGCACGCTGTCGTTGACGAAGCGAGCCATGGCAGCGTGGTTCAGCGGGTCGGCAATGTCGAGATTGCCCTCAGCATCTAGCCTGATCTCTGAGGGATCAGCACCGGCACCAAACAGGCGCTCCACACGGGCCTTCTGAGCCTTGTCACTCATGTCGACCTTACCCTTGGCCCAGTCAGTTATGATGCGCTCACCCACGGCTGTCGCAGCGATGCGCATGCCACGGTTCCAACCCTCCATGCCGATCTTGCGGAAGAACTTGTCGGAGAACGCCTTGGCCTTGCCAGACAGGTACATCGACCCGTACGCCTGACCAAGTGCATCTGAGTAGGTAGCCGCGTCCACCGTGCCCCACACCTCGGCACGTTGAGCTTGCCCGTCCTTCGACTTCGAGTTGTCCCAGGCCGAGAGCTTCACTTCCCGCATACCAGTCACGAAGGCTTCCCAAGCGTCGTTCAGCGTGCCGCCGTTCAGCGTCAGGCCAATCACGTCATTAAGCGAAGTGAAGAGCGAGGTCGAGAGCAGACGCACAGACTGATAGGTGATCAATGCGCTGTTGATCGTGCGTTTGGTGTTGGAGATGTCGATACCGAGGGTGCCCTCCAGGCCCTGCACAGCACGCACCGCTTGCGACAGGTTGTGTGCAGCCTTGCTGGTATTCTCGTTGAACTTCTCTTCTCCCACTTCAGCGAGGTGTGCCGCGTTACCCACGCTGCGCAGTGTCGGATAGGGTTCGGCAAAGTTATCCGGATCAGCCGCCTTGGCCTTATTCCACGCTTCCTTGGCTGCAGGCAGATTCTCCTCTGCTTGAGCCACGAGGAACTCGTCTGCCATCTCGCTCAGGAAAGCACGATCCATGATGTCGCGAATGTTCTCGCCACCATTACCAAAGCGAGCTGTGAACTCTCCGCGCTTCGTCATACTGGCAATGTAGGAGGAGTAGGCGTTGATGAAGTCCTTGTCCTTGTACTGGTCGAAGATCGCAGCGTCGATCCACCACAGCGAACGCTTATTGACTGAAGCGGCCAGCGGAGAGATACCGAGGTTGTTCACGCTCTCGGTGATGTCCACCTTCGCTGTCGAGATGATGCGGTCGACAATGGCTTCAGCAACCATCTCGGGGGTGACTTCAGCAAGGTCTTTGTCGAGCGCATTGCGAGCCGCATCACCTGCCTTGCTCTTCTTCAGCTTCTCTCCGCGCACCGCCTTGATCTCACCGTTTGCCTGCTTGGCAATCTCGGTCAGCTCTTTCATGTGGTGCTTCAACAGATCGGTCTGCACCGCTTCGCGGTTCTTCGCCACGGCATCGCGATCCCAAATCTGCGGCATGCCAAACTTCTTCTGACGCTTGACCGGTTCCCACTTACCCTCATCGTTGAGCCGACTGATGTTGCGCTCTTCGATGTAGTCCATCATCTCGTCGTTCAAGCCCTTCATAGCCGTGACCACTTTGGCAATGCGCTCAAGCGCAGGCACTGTGTCCGTCGCCAGCGCTTCACGCACCAGCTCCAGCTCGTCAGCCTGCAGACCTTCGATGATGTTCTCGAACTTGTTCTGGAAGACAGCGTTGACGTTCGGATAGGCATCGAAGTAGCTGCCAAGCGTGCCGGTCTTCAGCCGCTTCAGCGGAGCACCCGCCTTCTGGTTGAACAGCGTGGCAAGCTCGCCAACGTGCTTGTTCTTCGTCGCTTCCATCATGCCTTCGGCGCTGTAGACGTATTTCCCTGCACGCAGGGCCAGCTCTTTGTAGGCAGCTCCGACGTGGGCCAGGGCCTTGTCGTGTGCCTCAGTTGTCTTCGTCAGCTCGCGCACCGCAGCTTCGTGTGCGCTGGAGTCCTTGAACTGACCTTCGGAGAAGGCACGCATCACATGCTCAGCGTGGAGCTGGTCGCGAATCTCTTTCGACACCAGACCAGCCACCTGACGGAACATCTGCTTGATGCTCTCAAAGAACCCGGTGGTCTGTGGGCCGAGCTTCAACAATCCAGCGCTCCAGAACTGGTACATGTAGGCAGCGGCCTCTTCAGGGTTCTTCAACTGCGCGAGCGCAGCAGGTTCCTTCGCCAGCAGGTTCTCCATGCGGCGCATGACGATGCCTTGCGTAGCCACACGGGTGAGGAGGTTCTGCACTGCCGCACCTTTGTGCTTGCTCAGGATGTTGAAGAACTCGTGCATGGTCTCATGGTAGCTAGTGCTGAGTACGTCAGAGTTGAGAGCGAGGGAGATGATGTTCTTCGCCCCATCCAGCCCCGGTGTCCACCGACCAGACTCGGTACCGTTCTCACCAAGCACACGACGCAGGCGAGCGATGACAGTATCCCCAAGCGTATCGAGGATGTGCTTCTTCGCCGCAGCGATCTGCTCCTTGGTAGCTTCCGTAGGGCCAGTAGTCTGCGCGTTGAAGAGGTGGCCTTGACCCCAGGCTTTCATGGCTTCGCCATGGGACATGTAGGCTTCGACATCATCCGGGTGCACGATGTCTTCACCGGCATATATACCGCCAATCAGATCACGCGCCTCTTCAATCGAGTCCGCGATCCAGCCGTCTTCGTGTAGAAGCTCACGCAGTGCGTCAGCGGACATGCCACCTTTCTTGAACAGACCGGGCCGCCTGCGGTTGGAGATACCTGCCGTGTCACCAGTCAGATCGAGAGATTCTTTCGGATCGATACCACCATGCTTCTTGATGAAAGCCAGCACGCTTCGTAGCTTCGGTGCCTTTGGCGGCTTGCCCAGTTCTTTCACAGGATCAGTTTCAGGTTCGACAACAGGGGTGGGAGCAGACTTCGCCTGCGCTTTCGCAGCTTTCGCTGCCTCGGCTTCTTCCTGCTCGACAGCAACAGAGGTGGCAGCTTCGCGCACACGCTTGAGCATGGTGAGAGCTTCCTCACCCTTCACTCTGAAGAATTGCTCGATACCATACTGGCCCATCTTGGCAGCTTCACTCAAGACATGTTGAATAGTTGTGAAGCGATCCTTGCTGAGCTTGGCGAGTTCTGCGTTGAAAGCAGGCAGGCCCTTCTTGATCGTCGTCATAATCCACTGCTTCGCATCGTCTGTAGCACCAACGCGCCGAGCCTTGACCGTGAAACCCTCTGCAGGTTTACCACCGCGAGTGCCACCACGTGTGTTGCCACCATAGCCGCCGCCTTCGGCACCAGCACCCAGACCTGCAGCAGCACCAGTCTGATCACGGTGGATCGGATCACCTCCCTGCGGGTCTTCACGACGGTAGCTGTGTTGCACTTCTTCGTCAGCCACCTTCTCGCTGGCCACGAGGTCTTCCTCAGCTCGCACGAAGGCTTCTTTCTTCTGCCCCTTCGCGACAGGTTGGTCGACGTTCTTGGGAAGCTGCCGTCCATTCTTGCGAGCCTGAGCAATCAGCTTGTGCTGATACGCTACGGCTTCCGAGTCGGCCTTCGCACGACTGTGGATCGGCTCTTCTCCCTGACGGCTACCCGTGTTCATCAGGTCATCGACGCTACCCTGAAAACGATTCCGTTGATCGGTGTAGAACGCATTCACGAGCTTCGGACTCTTCAAGACACCCTCAAGGTACTTGACGTACTTGTCCTGCTTCTTCGCAACGGCCTTGGTGATCGCAGCGTGTACTACAGCCAGACGCTCAGCGTAGTTCTTGGCGAACGGGATGCGCTCACCTTCTTTGTCACCGCTAACCAGTTCCTTCTGCTGTTGCCGCCATGCGTCAGCAATCTTGCCCATCACGAGCTGGAAAGCCGATGGCAGACGCTGCTTAGTCTTGGTACCGACAGACGAGTTCTTGGAGCCTTCGATCCACTTAGGCTCGGCCCACGAGGCTTCCACCTTGTAGCCCACACGCCCGGTGAAGCGGCTATCTGCCTCCATCAGTGCGGCGATGGTGGCAAGCATGTCGTTGTAGCTCTCCTGCGCACCCACGCCACGGTTCATGTCGCCTTCACCGGGGTGCGCCTTGCGCGACTTCTGCTGGTGACGCACGAGTCGATAAGCCGAGGTGATGAACGGGGTCATCGTCTTGCCATCAGCGTCGATGCGCTCAAGGAACACGGTGCCGTGGCTGATCGTCGCGGCATCGGTGTTCGGCTTCACACCGCGCTCTTCGAACTTGCCGATGTCAGCCTTGCTGATCGCATCGAACGGTGCCGCGCTCTCGATCTGGTCGACACGCAGCATGCGATATCGCTCGTTGATCTTGCCAAGGATCGCAGCACGTCCCTCTGCAGGCAGACCTTCAACATAGTCGCTGACACGCACACCTTCGCCGTACTCCTTCATCGCACGCTTCTCGGAGTCCTTCAAGAAGTCCGCGCCGTACAGATCGAGGAGATCATTCTCTGCGTTGAACAGTTCTGCGCCGTGCACTTCCATACGAGCACGGTCAACTGCACCGATGCTGGTGCGGCGCTCATGCGACTCAGCCTTAGCGATGTTGTTCTTCATCGCCTCAGCCTGATCGGTATTCTTCATGTCGTACGGGTGACCGGCCTTGTTCCAGGTGCGAATCTCAGTCGTCTCACCACCTGTTTCGCTCATGCCAGTGCGCGTGTCGACCACATCATCCGGGCCGACGCCATCTTCGTTCTTGACACCCGTGTCCTCGTTAATCGAGGCACTGAGCTGGTCGTCGCTCAGACTGTCTCCAGCCAGTGTGTTCTTACCCTTCGGGGCCTCGAACTTCGACATGGCATTGGCGATACCTTCCTTGCTACCGAAGACACGCAGCAGCACTTCCTCTTCTTTCTTGGTCGTGCCATTCTGAGCCATACGGCGCAGCTCAGGGATGAAGCTCTCGATCTGCTTCGCCGGGTAGAGTTTGCGCACGGACTCGGGCATGGCACCAGCAACGGCGTCAAATACCGCCGTTGCGTTAGCGTGCTGCTCCGTTGCCAGCTTCTCGATCTCAGGCAGCTTGGCTGCGGTATCGAAATCAATCAGACCCTTATGCGCGGCCAGCTCAACCGCTTTGCGGATCAGCGCGGGTGTTTTCTTGCCGTAGTGCTTGGTCAGGCTGTCAGGTACGAACAGATTGCCATCAGCATCCTTGAAGCCGCGAGAGACCCAGCCGAGCACCGACACGGCCATCTTGCGTTGCGACTCATCCGTGTGCTGGCTGGTGGCGCTCAGGAGCTTCTCGTCGACACCCTGCTTGCGCCAGATGTCGGCCACTGAGGCAATGGTCTGTTGCTGCTTCGACTTGTCACCGAGAATACCTGCCTCGATGTCCATGCGGGTCGATGCGGGAACAGCTTGGGGCATCTTCGCATTAACATCCCATGCAGGTTGCTGAGTAGGCATGACCATGGAAGACTTGCTCGTCTCACCCGTGCGCTGAGCGATCTCGTCAGCGATGTCGTTGTGCGGCTTCGTCAGACGACCCGGCATGTGGTTAGTCGTCATCTTGTCGCGGTACCGTGACCAGTCACCGTCCTTGGCATACACCTCTGCCGCAGCACGGTCTTCAGGTGTGGCCGCAGGATCGTTCATCACCGACTCGGCGTGCTTCGCTGCCATGAGGTCTTTCTGAGCAGCGGTGCCACCGGGCGAGAGCAGTGTGTCGAGGGCGTCCTCGCTCGGCATCATTAGCTCGGCCAGATCACGCGCCTTGCCCTTGCCTGCTTCCACCAGCTTGCCAGCTTCGAATGCGGCCTTGCCTAGCGGGTCGGCAGCAACATCCTTCACGGCTTCAACGCCGTTGTCCACCTTGGCATGCGCAGCCGAAGCGAGGCCACCCATGAGACCCATGCCGCCACCGGCAACAGCGCCAGCCATACCAGCGTTAAGCGCCTGCAACGGGTCGATGTTACCCAGCGCGTGGTCCTTGAGGTAGTTCTCAGTTGCCTGCCCCGTAAGGTCTTGGGCCGCTTCTGTGCCGAACTCGGTGATAGCACCCTGTCCTGCGGCTCTGCCAATTGCGGCAAGCCTGTCGCCCTTCCCAACGCGCCCTGCCAGTCCCGCCGCCTTTCCCACCATCATGGCTGGCACCACAGCTTCGAGTGCACCTGCAGCCACACCCTTCACACGACCTGCGTCCTTGATCTCCTGCATGGTCTTGTTGGCACGAATCTGCGGGTCCATCATGGCCGACGCGAGTGTCTCGTTTGCCTCCATGTTGTAGCCACCGAGGAATCCACCAACTCCCGCACCAACCTTTGCACCAAGACCCGGATTCTTCGTGACGATGCCCGTCAGTGCACCTGCACCCGCACCTGCCAGTGAACCCGCCACGGGTATAAGGGTGCTTCGCAGCCCCTGACCCATGCTCCCAGTCGCCCAGTCGACAGCAGAACCAGCGCTGTTGATGTCGGTGAAGTTCTGCGTCGTTGGTGCCCACTGCTGCGCCTGAGCGGCTTTATCATGCATCTGCGTTTCAAGCGCTTGTGCAAGTGCGACGTCACCACGACGGTAGGCGTCGTTCGCGTTGTCCGCTAGGAACCCAACATCCTCTTGCAGACCCGCTGAACGCAACCCTCGACCGAACTGACTTGTACCTCGCACATAAGCGTCGGTGAGAAATGCCTGATTCTGCGGTGTGTTGAAGGCCGCGACCTCCGGATTAGCCTCAAGAGCGTACTGTTGCGAATCAGCAAGTGTGATCATGCGAACCTCTTAGTTCACGCGGGTTTTTAGGAAGTGCTCAAGCTGCTGTGGTGTAAGCGACTTGGACATCTCAGCAAGCGTGGGGTTACGATTGTGGGCGTCGCTGTAGGCTTCGCTACCAACCTTGTACCAAGGGGCTTTCTCTTTGCTGACTTGCGTCTTCGTGCCGTTCCAAGGCTTCTGACCCCAACCAAACCAGCGTGCGCCGTTTTGCTCAAGGGCCATCTCGATAGCCAGTTCATCTTGCAGCGCGGCAGCAAACTGTTCAGGCGCACCCTTGTAGTTCTTCTTGAACTCGCTGGAGTACTTGTCCATCAGCCCACGACGCTGGTGATAGCCATCGGCTTTTGGATCGCCAGCAGCGGTGTCAAGCATCTTTGCAACACGTTCATCGTGCTTGTCTTGACGACCAGTTTCGTACGTGCGATCAGCGTTCATCTGACTCTGCTGATCTTGACGCAAACCTCGATTCAGATTCGCCCGTGCGATACCTGCCGTTGCCTGCTTCGCTGCGTTGTTGCCCTCAATCTCATCTTCCTTGAGCATGGCGGCAAGGCCCAGTGCGCCTTCATTGCGCCATCCAGCACTCTGAGACTCAAGGCTTCGTTTGTAGCGGTCCTTCTGCATTTCGCGCAGGGTAATTTTGTCCTGCTGATTGCGTGCAATAGCTTCCTTGTAGCGAGTGGTATCTTCCCAACGATTTGTCGGGTTCCCATCAGCCCCAATGTATTGGGCCTTCGTCGGTACGCCACCTGAGTAAGAGGCTTGCGGTTTTCCATCGGCACCGATGGTAGTGCCGATTTTCACACCACTACCTTCAATGTCATGGGCTGCTTGGAAGGTGTTGCGAACACCGGCGTCTGTAGCCAAACCCTGAGCGCGTGACAAACCACGATCCGTGAGCATTTTGTCACCGAAGTCGCGCATGCCCTGCGCTTCTTCGGAGCGGGCCTGAAGATCGGTCGGCGTGACAGGTTGTGTTGGCGCAGCAGGTTGCGTTGGTGTTGGCATAGCGACAGGTTTACCTTTAGCCGTTTTCTCAACCATTGACGCGCTGGGTTTAGATTCTGCACCATCGAGAATCGCTTCGTTCTTTGCTCGTATGCGAGCACCCTGCGAGGAATCAACAGGAGTTGTATTACCCTTAGCCTCATTGATGTTGTCATAAGCAGCGACCATACCTTCTCTCGACTCAGGGTCAAAAATACTGCGGAGATTTATACCGCCAGCACCAGGAGCGAGTTTTCTCTGATCTTCGTTCAACTCTGGGCGAACACCGGGCATGTATCCGAGGCCGGGGAGCACACCCCCTGCTAACCTACCAATAGCTGATGTGCCGGTACTTAGGGCAGCTGGTGGTTTAATGGCTTGTCCGAGAAACTTGAGATTCTCTACAGCCCTCCCCAAGCGAGTGGCTTGTTGCGCAGCAGGCGCAGCAGGCGCAGCAGGCGCAGCAGGCGCAGCAGGCGCAGCAACGGGTTGTGCCCCCGAAAGAGCACGTGCGGCTTGTTGCCCCATGATTGTGCTTTTTGCGCTCGGCTTCACTACATTACCAAAGTCATCGACAACAGGGACCGGGTTTCCTTTAGGTAGCCGCTCAAGTAAATTACCTGCGTCGTCTACACCACCCCCAAATGCATTCATCCCCTCGCGCAACCCACCGCCCGAAGTGGCCGTGGGTCGACCTGTCTTCGACTCGATGAACGCTTCGATCTCCTCTGCGGCAATCGACGCAGGGAACACAGCAAAGCGCTCGTTCTTCGACACGTGGATGTTCTTGCCATGGACGTTCACATCAACCTTGTCGTCGCGCCCGCTGCCGTCACCGGGGCCTTGGATGTTGTAGACCTCGTTCTGCTCAGGGTCTACAACACCGCCGCTGCGGAGGCTGAACTTCGTCTTGACACCGGGCTGCTGCGCAAGATTGTCACGCAGTCGGCCCATGACGTCCGTCTGCTGGCGCTCCATCGATGCACCCGCCGATGTGCCTACCATCGCCATGGGTGAGTCAGCCTTGTAGGGCTGATTGCCAGGATTCATCAGGTTCGAGCGATCCGTATTCGACAGACCTTGCATCGCTTGACCGAGATTCACGCGATCTGTCAGCGCCTGTACCTGCGTACGGTTCTGACCGTATCCAGGCCGCATCGGTGCTACCGTAGGGCGAAGTTCACCCCTACCGCCACCGTACGACGTAGCCACGCCGCCACCGGGGCCAGCGAACATGCTTGTAGGCTGCGCATCAGGTACGGTGCTCATGAAGTTGTCCAGTACGCCACCCTGTGCCATGCGCAGACCGGCCTTCGCCTTGAAGTTCTTGGTAATGTTGGATGCCATTTGTGTTCTCCGATTATGCAGCTACGCTGTAGCCAGTACCTGCGCTCGCGTGGACGTTGTTGTAGAGGCTGGTCGCCATGGTGGCGAGTGCTTGTGCTTCAGAGAGAAGTGCTTTCAGCTTGTCTTCGATAAGGGTCAGGTCAGACACCTGATTCTTCGTGGCAGCTTCCTGTGTGGCGCTGGCGTTGAACTGACTGACGCTTGCAGTGAGTCTCGCAGCTTCAGTGCGTGCGTTGTAGAACTGGGAGGCACTTGAGATAAGCTTGCTCTGTGCGTCGTAGCCGGTAGAGATCAGCTTGCTCGCCATGTCGGGGCCAGAGGCCAGTGCCTGGATGTAAGCGATACCGTCAGCCATCGCCTCATGGCGCAGACCGACCGCTTTCTCGACGACGAAGCGAAGCTGGTCGACAGAAGCCACAGTGATCTTGCGCCCAGCCTCAGCTACACCATCTTGAGCCTTCTGCTGGATTTGAAGCACAGCACTTGCCGCAGCACCGGGCGGGATAGGGTACCGCATGGCAGCGAAAGTCTGCAGCACTGCATCCGAAGCACGAGCTGCGTCGGCATAGATCGCATCGCTCGCGTCGGTGAGCATCTGGGCACGCACTGCTGCAGGGAGACCACTCTCGTCGGCTAACCCTGCCTGAATCCACGCATCGACAGCGGCATAGTCAGCCGAGTCGTTCGGAAAATAGGTGGTGCGGAAATAGGTAAACTTGTCGGAAAGCAGCGCCACCAATTCAAGGTACTTGGTGTCAAACAGCGTCATCACATCCGTGACGTTCACCGTGGATGGAATCGTGACAGCTGGCTCAGTCACAGTCGGCGCTGTTGCTGTCGATGCCGTGATGTGCGGTGCGCTTGCGCCATCCAGCCAGCCGGTGGTCGCAGCAGCAATCTTCGCGTCGTAGTCGTATGCCTTCTCACCGGCCTTGTTCCACGCTGCGTTGATAACGTCGGCCATGGCGTTGAGAGATGTCTCAGCACCCGGCGTGTACGTACCGGGGAATACTGTGATGATATCGGTAGGTGTGTACGGCATATTAGATTCTCCGCGAAGAGGCGATGGCCCCGAATGAGATGGAAGCCATGGTGAAAGCTGAACCGTTTGTGTTTGTCAGCGCAAGATCGAACCAGTTTTCGAGTAAGCCCTTGCCCGGATCAATGCGCTGAATTTTCAAATCCTCGCTGCTGCTACGCGCAAGGTACTCATAGCTCGTGCCATTCGGCGTAGTCACTGTGAGCATCATTTGGTCGCTCGCATCGATGCCTAGGTACACAGCAGGGATAGACTTCTTCGCCTCAGTCTCGAAGTTCATCTTGCCGAATCCGATTGACGCATCGACAGCAGCCTCGCTGTCAATCTGATAGATTCCATCAGAGCGCGTGACGTAGTTACCAGATGCAGAGGTGAATGGCACGCTATAGGTTGTCGCAGCCTTGTTCTCAAGGTTCACCGTCCACCCGCAACTCATCACGCGGGAGTAGCCCGTCGTCTCGTAGATCGTGGAGAAACCGGACTGCGGCGGAGTGAGGTCAACGTTCTCAGTCATCACCGCTTCCACCTCACCAGAGGTCGCACCGAAGACGAAACCCTTATCACCGAACCACCCACACATGCTGCTATCAGGCATCTTGAATGCAGTACCGGCGACGCCGCCATACGGCAGCACGGTGGCCACCTGTTCTTTCGGTGCCCCCAGGTCGCCAGGGAACCAGTAACTCTTGTCAGCCACGATGAATGTTCCACCCTGATTCTCTACAGCCACCGTAACATCTGCCGGGAATGGGATATATCCACTAGCTGGCAGATAGTAGCCATGGCGGTACGGAAGACCGACAAAGACCGTGTTCTGAGAGAAGCTGCACAAGCGTCCGTTGGACATGAACAAGGTGCCTGCCGGTAGTGGCTCCTCGAACCGACCATTGGACTCGCGACCAGTGCCGAGAGCAACACAGTCGTAGCTCGCCGTACCTGTGACAACAGATGTCACCAGTTTCGGCACCGAGCCGTTCGCATCCGAGAGGTAGATGTTGACGTGAGTGGCCCCAGTGGTCGCCGCAGGTAGCACTACGTGGATACCGCTCGTGGTCGTCAGCTCGATGTTGCTTGACGCACTGATACCACCCTCTTCGCCCGTGGTGGCGTTGCTGTAGCTCACACCGACTTGATACCGACCGGGAAGAAGTCCACCCGTTGTGATTGAGATCGTTGGCTCATCCGGGGTGGGCAAGGCCAGGGGGTAGACAATACCGCTTGTCGCGCGCCCTGAGTCTGTGCCGTTCGAGTAGTAGGTGCTGCCGTTCGCCTCGACGTAGGACATCGCTGCGTCGCTCGTGAGCACCTTCAGCATGGTCTCTGCATATGTCGGAAGGGTGATCGAATAGAGCACGGCAGAGCGCACGACAAAGCTGTCAGCGAAGAGACTGTGCGGGTTCGCCATGGCGGCGATGCGGGTAGCGCCGTCAATGCGGCGCAGCTTGCCAGCGTTGTTCACATCCACGTTATCTGCGCTGCGGAGGTACTGACCATTCATGGTGGACGTGGCCACGCGCAACGAGAAGTCAGGCTTCCTGTTGTTGATACCTAGAAACGGGGCAAGGGCTTGCGTCTTCATATGCGAGTAATCTCCATACCCGGATAGCCGGTGAAACCTGCGCCAAGCTGGCTCTGCCAAACCCCCTTGACACCGTTGGCGTATTGTACCTTAAAAGGGGTCGAAAATAGCCTATCCCATAGTGCCACGTTCCGTGTGGCGGGGCCAGGCCCGGTGTAGTAAGGGGCCGAGCCGATATACCGCTGATATACATTCTGGAACTGGAACGGGATGAACGTCACCATCCCACCGTAGTTGTCCATGCCCGTCCACGCACTTGGCTGTACCACCTTCAGAGTGAAGTCGACATACATCTGAGGCACTGCCCCTTGCAGCTCCTCAACCCGTGTCGTATAGGCGATGTACGGGCAGTTACCCTGCGACATGAACGGTGGGGCCAGGATCGGTGGTGGCCGATACACTTTGTGATAGGTACCCCCGCCAAGGTTCAGACCCGCATCGCCTTCATAGACAGAACCCATCAGCAGCCCCGGCTCGTCGTCAAGGTCTTCGTTGAATACCTCGAACGTGTAGCGATTGCCGCGAACCGACAAGACGTACTCCACCAGAAGCTTCTTGGTGACGGTAGGTGTATTCACCCCATTGACGTAGTTGTTCACCACAACGTAGTTGAGCTTGGATTCAAGCGCGAGGGTCACCCCGTCGTCGACATCAGCAAAGACGAAATCACGCGTCGTGCATTCAAATGTGGTGGAGCTTGTACCGTGATTACCCGACAAGACGGACACGGCATAGTTCGGAATTCGGTTGTCCCATACAGCGGGTGCGTTATTGATCGAATCAACATATGCGCTTGCCGCAGCCTCACTCTCAAACCAGTTCGTTTCCTCAGAACCTGGACCCGGTGACAACTCCGGGGAGGCCACCCGCACTTGCTGATTAAGCACATTAAAGTTTTCGATCACCGCCGTCGTACTGTCATACAGTTTTCCAATAGCCGAGTCGAGCGTCACCCTAACTGTCGATGTCGCACTGACCTGGCTGCTGCTACCGACTGGAGAGGCGAAGGTCGTCCCCAGATAAACGTGCCTAGCCCTAACCTCGCTGCGCCTATCTGCCGCGTAGGTTATATCGAGCGATGAGTTCAGCGTAAGGGGGATAGACGACCCGGTATAACCTGTCACAGTAGATGGTGTGTTCGTCTGACTTGTAGCAACGGTGTCATTCGAAGAACTGCCCTGTATATATGGAAAATCAGGATAGGGTTGTGCAGTTTCCACAAACACAGCCTCTATCGTTGACGCGATCTGTGACCACACGGTCGTTGTGTTATAGCCAGAGACAGGTGCAGCCGCCATCGTCGCTGTACCCTTGGTCTTGTAAGCTGTGCCGGGGAACTGGATAGTGGCTGCACCGCTACTGCTACCTCGTGATAGAGAACCAGTAAATACAACGCAGTACTGTTGAGACGCCAAGTATGGGTAGCTCCATAGCATATAGTGAGAGCCGCTACCGCTCCCAATCTGGCTGAGATAGGGGGAAGCGAGTGTGGTCTGAATTTTTGACCACGACCAAGCAACACCAAAAATATTGTCACCGTCTGTGTCTGGCTGCGCCATGTAGAAATGAAAGGTGTCGTCTGCTGAACGCACACCTGCACTACCCATATCGTCATAGGAACCCGTCGCTGTCAGGAAGCTCTTCTCTGTACCTGTCGTGGATACTGAGGACACGCCCTGCCCTGACGGCGCACACTTTCCGAAGAACACCGTGGAGCGCGTGCTATCACCAGTAGCCTCCGGGTGATAGGCACCGTCAGTGGCGACATAGGGCACTACGTATCTGTCGTAGCTCGGAGTGGTGGTCGTTACCAGTGTAGTGGGCGGGGTGACACCGTTGTTCTTCAGCGTCGTGGTGTCTAGTCGCAGCACATCTTTCCAGAAGCCCTGTGTCCCTGTGCGCAGCACACCCACTGCATAGCTGCACGGGCCGATGACCAGGTTGTTGATGAGCACTTTCAGCCCACCACCGTAGCGGTTGGCAACGATGCCAATAGTGTCGCCAATGTGGCTGAAGACAAAGGTGCGGTTGATGCCCGGAGAGGTGACCTTCTTCTTCACCGTGATCTCTGGCATGCCACTACGAGTGACGAGCATCTTCTCATCACCGTTCAGTTCAGGTACGACGGTCTTGCGAATGCCATTAGGGCCACCGACGTGTCTGATCATCCGGTTCTCTTCTGCCGTGCCGAGGATACCGTCGCGTGTGGGGAAGATCAGCTTCCCATCATCTTCAAATGCCATAACAAACCTCTGCGTGTTCTGGGGTCAGCACGTAGCACTGCTGCATCTCTTCCGGTGTTGGCACAATGAGATACGCACGGCAGGACGCTGCAGCGGAGAGATCGCTCTCCATGGTGATCTGTGTGGTCAGTTCAGTGACGAGTGTCGATAGCTGATCGAGGGCTGCTGCCAGCCTGATCTGAGTTACAACATCCGCTGTGAGCGCTGCCTGTGCTGACAAATTTGCTGCGATGCGAATCTGACTTAACAGCGATGACTCGGCGGTGGAAGCGCATGTCAGGCTCGCGGAAAAACCTACACCCGTCGATAGTCTTGCAAATACTTCGCTCTGTGTTTTAAGTTGTGCTGCCAGATACGCTGTTGGTGGAACATAGTCTGTCAGATCAGCAAAGATCGATTGTGTGGCAGATAGTGCTGCGTAGAAGCGACCATCCAACGTCGCAATCAATGAGGGTGGCGAGCACGACAGCGCTGCCTCAAGAGCAATCAACGAGTCGCTGAGAGTTGCAAGCGCAGTACTAGAAGCCGATAAGTCGGCAAAGATTCCTGGATCAAGCGCCGCCGTAACCGTACTGGTGACGGTCGGGTAGCTGTCTAAGTTTGCCGCATCTTGTCCGATGAAAATAGCATCTGTGGTGTTAGCATTCGCACGGCTAGATACCAATACCAGCTTGCCACTCTGCAACTGGAATAAATCAAATATCTCGTCATACGATGCAAGGGCACTGGGCTTATCGCACAATGTTGAGAAAGTAAGTGTATCGCCAGATACCGTGATCTCTTGTAGATGGCCGGAGGTCAGATAACCCGTGGATGTCTTTAGAACGGAACAGCCGATAACCCTGTTAGGAAATACTCGAAGCGTGACCCGCTTGCCGAACTCACTTGGCAAATTAACTGTTGTTGCCGCTGTCCACGTGATGGTGTCCCCACTCACCACACCGAGATAATAGTAAGTGCCGTTGGAGGTTACAGCGATCAGTCGCCCATCGTTGAGGACATCATAAGACCACCCTTCCCACCCAGCACCTTGAGACCACCCAGACTGAGTGCATGTTGCCCAGGTGATCGTATTGGAAGAAACTGTGCCGAGTTGACAATTCCCGTGGTTGCTCCAAACGCAGATTCTTCCATCAGGTAAGGTGACACAGGAATTGACGTTATTGAAATCGCCAGCACCTCCCCAAGCCATCGCTGCTGGTAAATCTGTTGACTGCACCCACGAGTATGTATTGGTACCCGACGAGTAGGTGCCTAGATACGTGGTCTCATCGTATGACCCTGTGTTCCACCAAGAGCCGCCGACAAATAACCTTCCGTCTGACAACTTAGTGGAAAAGTTATTTGTCGATGAGTTTTCCCCACTTCCGTATGGGGGGACGGAAGTTGTTGTGCCGTTCGAAGTCAGCGAGCCGCTGGAGAAATCGAACGACATTGCATGGGCGGCTACCGATGCACCTCGCGCATGGATGCTGTGGTACCGCTCGTCTGCTCCAGCGGAGTGGATCAGTACCGACCGAAGATACGAGTATTCCGTTCTAGCCGTGCTGGACGGGCTTACCCATACAATCGACATAGGATTTTACGTATCCAACGTGAATACGAATGCTCCGGTGGAAAAGCTAGGGGCTGCGTCTCCGTTGTTCACCGTCTTTGGCGTGGTCAACGTACCCCACACTAACAAGTTCCCCGCCGTCGCTGCGTCGAACACACCCACTGCGGTGATCGTGCCCCAGTTCGTACCGCCTGTCGGCGCGTTGAAAACAATCGATGCGTTGTTCGAAGTTACTGCGTCAGTACCCGCTGAAACAGCGATGCCTCCCGGAACAGACGTAGCAGCGAAGTTGGCAAGCGAGGCGACGACGGACTTGCGTGCGTAGTTGGTACCCGTGGTCGAGACTTCGGTACCGCCACCCGTATCACTCGGTGTTGCGGTGAACAGGGCGAAGTACAGCGTGCCTGGGAATGAGTAGGCTTGGCCGCGAAAAATCTGATCGATCAATTTGTTTTCGAGGTAATTGGATAGAGCTGACATGATGTGTCCTTTCGAGCTTATCAGAGTTTATCAGATTTCGATTGCTGAGCGCGATACGCTTTCGGCAGATGCGAGCGCAGTAGCTCGCTGTTGTAACTATCCTGGCAGTGGTTCGGATCACGGAATATCCAGTTGATGAACGCTTCTCGCCGCTTCCATCCTTTACGGTAGGCGCGAGCGGATACAGTCTCGTCGGCATACCCGCCGACAAGGGTATTCAGCAACTGGTCAATGGCAATCAGAACTTGTCTCACACAGGCCACCCGGCGTTGATGTCGTAAGTCGTCAGTGTCTCGAAATCAGCAGCGTCGATTGCGGTCTTGTGTGCCTTGGCTGCGGAGTGCAGTGCGCTGGCGTTCATGGCAAGAGCAGCAGGCATACCGAGCATCGCGGCTTGGTCAAGGGTAACGATGGAGTTATCCGCCGCAGTCCAGTCGACTGTGAAGGTCGGGCCGACTGCCATTGCCGTCAGTGCCGCCGAAGTGATCCGCGCCACGCTGCGCTCGTCGCTGTCGAAAGGCTTGGTCATGTAGATAAAGCCTTCGGCTTCCTTCTGGTCGCGCATGGCTTTGACCTTGGACTTCAGCATTTCGCGGATGGATTCAACTGACTTCGGCGTGACGACCAGATACGGCGCGTCGTTCTGTTCCGTGTTGTAGTAAAACTGCTCGTCGCCGCGTGCCGGATCAGCAATCTCCACCACGTTCGCCGCGGCTCGTTGTTCAGGCGTTTCGAGGCGGGAAAAGCCCTTGTACGGGGAGTTGATATTGACCCGCAGTTTTGTGTCGTTGTCGATGAACATAGTTATCGTCCTAGTGAGTATTTACCAGCCACGTCGGCAATCGCGAAGCCGATGTAGGTGCCGCTGCTTGCGTTTGCGCTTGCTCCCGTAGTGCGCCACTTCATGCCGTTAGCAGTAGTATCCAGCGCCCCATCAGAGAATTCTGCGCTAGATAGGTTTGCACCAAGGTACAGGTTCATAACGTTAACCGTGTTCCGCGTGGTGTCGAATATCAGCCAGTCTCCTGTGCTGTCTGTCCGCTTAATCAGAATCCACCGAGGCTTGAACCCTAGATGTACATACGGCCCATCAGCACTGCCGTTACCTGTGTAGCTGAATGCCTTGCTGTAGCCTTCGATGTCGGCGAAGCAGTAGAACACCCAATCCCCTGTAAGGCCGGTTCCGACTGAGAACACCGTAGATGTCGGGGGAGTGCTGTTCCAAGTCGTTGCGCTTGCTGCTTGTGCGGCAGTGGTATCGAGATACATCACGTTGGCAGCGCTTGTCAGGCCAGAGTGGTATATGGGGTGGCTGCTCACTCCATTACGCTTAAAGCCAATAATCAGCTTGGGCGCTTTACCTTGACCGTGACCAACAGTGCCGTTTGCTGCGGATAGCGTAGCCGTAACAATCGAGAAGCCAGCATCCACGTTAGCGGATACCTGTGAGGTAATGCTGCCTGCGTTGTTGGCAACAGGTGCGCCACCTGCTTTCCAGAGCCAATCAACGTAGGTGTTCGTATTCTGATTTGTACTACCCGTACCAGTTACGTTGTCGCCTACAATTATTCCGCCAGTTGCGAACCCATTTGTTATGTCGTTATTTGTTTGCTCTGCGTTAGTCAGGTTAGAGAATAGCTGTTTGTCCCCACCTCTGACTCTATCAAAAAGAACGTGCGTAGCAGATACACCACGATTCTTAATCCACGCAAAATCAGGGTCGAATTGCGAGCCAGTAATTGCACGATCCTGAACACCATTGCCAGTGTGCGTCAGCACATCAAAATGCGCCTTCGGATTCTTGATCGCTACATCTGGCAGGTTCGCTTGGCAGAGTGCTTTGAAGCCGGTTGGCGGAACACAATGGAAGAAGCCACCCGCGTCAGTTCTAAATGCAGAATTTGCTGTCGATGGATACTGACCAGCGTTGAAGGTGCAAGTCTGCGAGCCTCCTCCGCCCTGTATGTCTGCGTGAGGAAACACAGGTTTGGTTATGCTTACGGTTGTTGATGGGGAAGTCCCTGCGGCGGGATCGCCCCCGCCAATCCAAGTTGGTGTGCTAGTTCCAGAAGCTGCGTATCCGAGCCATAAATTACCAGTCGCAGCATCAAACGCTACGCAAAGAACTCCGCCAGCAGTAGGAGGAGCGATACCCAAAGAAGCACTAGACCCGTTGTAAATGGTGTTCATCGAACCTGTGTTATATACACCCCACAGTTCCGCAGAGACAGAACCCATGCTTGCAGAAGCTACTGCACCTCCACCTTGAACACCCCATCCCATGTAATTAACACCGGCAGATGGGTACTCAAAATAGGACTTTCCACACGAGAGCAGATCAGGAACGCCCCGTGCGCACAAGGTAGTAGATGACGTAAATTGCAGATTGCCAGCAGCAATGTTGGATGGGTTGTACTGCAATGGATTCAACGTCGCATACGAATTCCCCGGCACATCCAGCATGTGATCGTAGGTTGTTCCTGCTGTGAGAGAGAATCCGTTCAGCGTCCAGTTGTTGCCCTTGCTACTCTTGTCATAGCCGAGCGTGGTGAGCGACGTAGCATCATCGAAGTCCAGCATGAAGCTGTTCGTACCACCAGCATCGACAACAGCTTTGACTGCGGATTGTGACTTGCTAACCCACTCGTTGATTTCGGTGTTGAGGTAGCCGAAGGAACTCGGAGTCAGTGCTTGACCATCTACGAAGCAGATGCGGGAGAGGTAGCCCCCATAATAGTCAAAGGTTGATACTGGAACGCCACCGCCAAGATATACACCGATACCCTGCATACGGGTGTCGTTCATCTGCATATCGTGAGCACCGGAGTACGTGCTTGTACCCCAAGACGTAATCTGTTCATTATTGACCCAAACCTTGACAGCATTGGCGAAGGTTGCTTGGTTGGTGTCAAGCGCTACGACAAGGTGTATGTGCACTGTTGGGTCACGAAACAATCGCGTGGATATGCCTCTGATTTGATACGAACCACTGAAGTCAACAATTTCAAGTTGATTGCTCGCGTTGATTGCGATGTTGAATACACTTGACCCTGTATCGTTTCCCACGAAAATCCGCTGCATTGCTGCACTGGGGGACACTTTAAGAAAAGCTGAATAGGTTAGTATCCTACGACTACCTGCTCCTCCGGGGGTGCGATTCAAATACTGCGCACCACGAAACCGAAGCGAATGCCCGATGTCGCCGGTGTCTATGCCGGAGGTGCCCGAACCAATTACATTGGAATTAGCCAGAACGCTCATGGCTTCGTCCAGACGCCCAGGATGAAAACATCCGTTCCATCACACAGATACGGAAGGACATACGTACCACTGACGACAATCTTGGCTAGGTCAGTCGTTGCAATCTTCGTATTCGTGTGTGCGGTGTAGGCGTAGTTGCTTCCATTCGTGAGGGTGATGTATCCGGATTTCCCCGCATTGGCGGCGATGTTGGTGAACGTGATAGCGACTGCGCTGGTTGGGGCACTCGCGTAGTTGTTCCCTGCACCAGAGAGGTCAAACGATCCGTCGTTATCAGGGATGTTTGCACTGCGTTGCGAGGCTACCCAGTTCTGCGCCACGTCAGTCTTTGCGGTGTCGGCGTCGTATGCTTGGACGGTTACGCCAATCGCTGCCGGTGCCAGGTAATTAGTACCCGCCACGAAATTCGCTGCTCGGTAGTCGTTGGTGTAATTCGTGTTGGCCGCATTATCACCCGTATTTGTACCACTGGTCGCGTCAAGTTTCGCTTTATCAGAGCCGCTCAGGAAACCCGCTGCACCAGACGCCACCGCCAACGCATGTGCAGCTCCGCCAGCACCAACGTGGGCAGATGGTGCACTAGCAGCAATGGCAGCGGCTTGTGCTGCGCTGTCAGCCGCTGCCTGTGCGCTACTAACAGGCTTGTTTGCATCGCTCGTATTGTCTACGTTACCAAGGCCGAGATTGGTACGGGCCGCAGGGTAGCTGGCCAACCCTGACAAATTATCAGACTTGAGCATATCCCCTGCCCCATCGCCAGCAGGGCCAGCAGGGCCAGCAGGGCCAGCCGGTCCTTGTGGGCCAGCAGCGCCAAAAGCAACCCAGGTGGGGGTGGTTGATGCCAAGCGCCAATAAGTTCCATCATCTAGCTGCAAGGCCAGCTTATGCAAATCGGAACTTTGAAACCCCGTCGCACCAGTGCGAGCAGCAGCATTCGCATACTCATAGTTGTGCGTGGCGTGTCTATCTTCAACTGGAATATTTTTATGTAGCATCGTTGGTCACCACATCACCTTCTTTTGTAAATACAATTTCAGGATTACCAAAGTTGTAAACAGAGACAGGTTCAAGGTTCCCGCTTGACCCATTCGCACCAGCAGGCCCAGGTGGCCCCTGCTCACCCGCTGCGACGACGAAGGTTTGCACCTCAGTGACAACGCTGATGTTTTTCATTGTAGCACCTCGGTGATCGTCACGAACTCACCCTGCTCTTCCACGATGGATAGCTCGTCGCTTCCGAGGCGCACGAACAGCAAGGCCTCCTGTGTAGCGATGAACTCGACCGAGGTAGCCGGCACTGATCTACGAATCGGATTCCGTGGTCGCACTTCTTCAGGAGCGTCCTTGAACTTCGTCTGCAATATCGTGTGGGTTGGCTCTTCAACGACCACGGTGAACTGAGATACCAGCACCGGGTACGGCGTGCCTGGGCCACTACCTGCTGTGATAGCAAGCAGGTGTGATCCTGCACTGACCCCAGTCAGCCCAGACAAACCGACGAGGATTGCCCCAGCAGTACTCATGGCAGCACCTTGGCCCATACGGCATCAGCTATCTCTGCAGCAGTTGGCCCCGTGCTGCCCGACGTGCTGATCCCCTGCGCCTGTACCGGCACGGTGTAGTTCACGTTGACTTGGAACGTGCCGAGCGTCGAGACAACCGGCACGCCGCCGCCATCAACGAACAGGTTGCCGGTGATCGTCAAATTGTGGCTTGACTCCATCGGACGCACGCGCCAGCCGTTGAGCAGGAAGAAGTAAGGTGGGATCGACAAGCCGCCGCCGAGATCGTCGCCGCCTGTCGCGCTGAAAGCTGGCAGGTACTTGAGGTTGTCGGAAAGCAATGCCCAATCCGCCCACGCCCTGAAAATGTCCTTGGCGGTGACGCTGGCCGAGTCGAGGATAATCCGGTTGTTTGCCGGATCAATCGTAATTGCCATCAGGCATATACTCGGTCAGCTTCTGCGACCAGTGACAGCGCAATCGACTTGCTCTGCGTAATCTGCCCGGTTGCCACAGCGAACTTTCCATACCCCGGACGAATGCCGATCAGCGTAACGTCGCGTACCGTGCCGCCAGAGAACCCGCCCTGCGTGTTGCCGTTCCAGTCGAAGTCGAAGGAAATTGACCCGCTGCTGATCGTGCCTGTGATTGGCGTTCCGGCTGCGTTATTGACCGTAATCGCAGTGGCCTCGCCGTAGTCGTCGCCGCCCGGTGTGGTCGTGTAGATCAGCCGATAGCTTGACCCTGCACCGACCAGCACGCTGTTGAATGCCATTGCGCCCGATGCGGTGTAGTTATTGACGCGCAGTGTGTTGCTGTCGTCGTAAAACTCAACCCGGTTGCTGTCTGCCGAGAGAACGTCGTCGATATAGACCGACTGCGAAGTCACCAGCGTGTCGCCCACGAAACGCAGTAGTTCGTCCTGAATCTTGCCCGTCTTGGTGCCGGCGGTGCCGCCTGTGTTGATATCGGCGTTCTGGCGCAGCAGATACTGAACCTTGGCGTAAATCTGCTCCAACGTGCCGCCGTTGCCCTCGATGATGATTTTGAAGTTGCGCGATACACCTGCGATGGTGCGCGTCTGGTTGGCTGAGTAGTACGCCACAGTGATGCCGGAGTAAGGCGCCCCGGCCATAGCTGCGTCTGCGGCGGTAGCATCCGAGCCAAGCAAGGTCGTCAGCTTCAGGTCGTCTTCGTTCGAGACAAGGAAGTTCTGCTTGAACGGGCCGGTGCCTGACGAACCGGTATCCGCCAGCACTGAGGATTTGAACTTCTTGCCGTACTCACGAATGAACGCCTTGAAGTAGGTGCGTTTGTCCAGTGATACGTTGTCATAGACCTTGACGCCGACGTTGAACTGGTCGGTGAAAGGGAAGTTGATCGGCGCATCGGTCGAGGCGAGGTGATAGTACGGCTGGCAGGTCGTCACCGGGGTGATCGAACCAAGGCCCACTGCACCCACGTACTCGGCAGTCTTTGTGCCGCCGCTGTTGTACTCGGCCCACCCGCCATCGCGCAGCATATTGCGCGTGGTGTCGCTATCGAAGTTCCAGCCGCTGAATGTCGCGCCGTCAGTTCCAATCTGAAACTGCCCTGATAGCGCGTCAATCGCGTAGAAAGGCATTGGGCTATCTTGATATGACGCCGTTGCCCACAAATCTACGATCTTCGAGTATAGCGCTTGCCACGTCACGCCGTCTTTTGCGACAAGGTTGCCGGTAGCAACCAACTGAATCGTTCGAGCTGGCTCATTGATTACCAGTTCCGTGCCGACGTTCAAAAGCGACTTGCTTGTAATTTTCGCCATGATTAGACCTCGTACCTATTGGCTTTAGAACAGTTGTAGTCGTATGCAACGACCGATAAATTTTCAGGAACATGCAGCCCGCTAACCTTCTCGCCGCGTAACGGGATCACATGATCGACGTGGTGCGGAATCCCGGTAATTTCGGTTATGCGGCGAGCAACGTGATATATCCGATTGATACGTTCTTTGTCGGCCCACGCTACTGCCCGGCACAATTTCGCCGCGTTCCTGCGCTGAACCTTTGCCACCTCAAGATGTGGCCTGCGTTGCCTGACGGCTCGCGCATGGGCTTTAACCATTTCTGGATTGGCTGCTTGCCACCGCCGGGTGTTTTCTATTGCCTTGCGTCGCGCTTCGGCGCGTTTGTCCGCGTAGGACGGGTCGTTCGCAAGTCGCTCTTTGAATGCCTTGCCGGCCGCATAGCGAAGCGCTTTTACGCGCTCTCCACCATTGGCGCGGTACTTGTCATTACGCGCCTTGGCTGCTGCTTTCTTTTGCTCAACCGTGGGCGTCGGCGAATAAATCTCAAGGTTCTCAATACGATTATTCAGCGTGTCACCATCTTTGTGGCGAACGCGCAAGCCTCTTTGCAGTCCGATGTACGCCTCGGCAACAGCGCGATGGATAGGTACCGCTATGCGTTTGCCAGCGTCGTTATGTATCTTTACCGCCAGCATCCCTTTGTTCAGGTGCGGGGATATCGCGTGCCCGCGCGGGCCGACGACCGTACCGTCTTCGGCGATCAGGTATTTTGAAAATCCATTGATTGGTTTCATGGCAAATAATTCCTATCCGGTGTCAGTGTCACCGGCAAGCTTGAATCTGCCGCGCCTAGCGCGAGGTTGCGGAAGTAGTACGGCACATATCCCGGCTTGATAAAGCCGACATCCACGGTCGGCGTGCCTTCGTAGGTGTAGCCGTAGGTCGTGCCGGCGGCGCTATCCACCTGCGCCAGAATCGTCGAGGTGCCTGCTGTCAATACCACGGCGTCGTAACCGGACGGCAGACCGGTGAAGGTAACGGTAGTCACGTCCAGCGGATACAAGTTATCCGTCTGAGCTGCCAGCGTGCTCGTCGTCGCAATGCGGATGTAGGTCAGCAGGTTGGTCGTCGAGGTCGTGTCGCAGACAATCCGGTATTTCGGCCGGAATCCCGTAGCGGGCGAGATGGTTTCGCCACTCAAGTTCGCTGCTGTCAGGTCTTTCCATGTGCCGCCGTATCCGCTTCCGGTGTCGATCTGGTAGTAAATATCGTGGTTGCCCCAATCCGGGCCGCTCACATGCGTAACGTTCGTGCCTGTGACAATCGGCGCAGTGTTGGTCAGTGCCGTGCAGCCCTTGACGAAGTAGCTGCTTTCGATAATGACTTCATCGCCCACAGTCGCCAGCACAAGGTTTCCAGCCGAGGTGAATTTCGGCGTACCTGAAACGACGGTGTAATAGCCGGAGGTTTCCGTCGTCGGCTCGTTGAGGCTCAAGATGACACGCCCGGCCGTGTCAGAGGTAAAGGCATCCCAGAAGTGCGTGCCATAGACAGACGCCTGCCCGGTTGTGGTATTCGTACCGCCGCAGTTCTTGACCGACGAGTTCAGGTCAGCGATGGTCATCGTGTCAGCCACGTCACCATAAACGTGCTCGTAGGTGTTGCCTTTGTCGGAGTTCGTTGTACTGATTGCGCCCGTCCGCGTTGGCAGCATGTAGCAGCGCTGCACCTTAACTCGCCGGTTGTTGCCGCTGCTGAGGAAGATGTAGGCCGGCTGGTTCGCACTGCCGCCAGCAGCAAACGCCGCACGGCTGCCGAGGCCGCGGAATGTAATGTCCTCGCTCTGGCCGCAGTTGAATACGCCTAGGTACGGGTGGCAGTTGGCGATTGCACCGCCCATGCCGAAAGTCACTGCATCCACCGTGATGCGTGCCGACGAGGCGCTGACAACCACGGCATAGACGCCGGTTGTGGTGTTGGTCGCGCCGACGTAGCGATCAACGTGATCCACCAATTGCAGGTGACAGTCGAAACAGGTCGTAAATGCCACCGGCCCGTTGAACTGCTGCAAGGTGCCGGTGATGCCGCTGCATTGCGTGAATTGAAACGGCAGGCCCGTTGATCTAGCGTAGGTCACGATGCCCGAGCGAACGTCGAGATTCCAGTCGCCAGAGCAATAGACCATTTCAAAGGCGTGGTCGGTTGTGCCTGCTTGATGCCGTGGAGAATCCCACTTGAGCACATCGCCGCCGGCAAAGTTGGAGGTAAAGGTTGCGGTTCGGGCATCAAGCGTCTGGCTGATTCCATTGCCGCCGTCGTAGATATTGACCGCCGAGGCGCACTCGCTCACGTTGATGTAGTCGAACGTGGCGCAGTGGTGCATCTTGACAGCGTACGGCTGCGCGAACAGGAGATACCAGTCCGTCACGAAATGCTCGATGTCGATAGCGCCTGCCGAGGTTGTTGTGAAGTCTGGCCGCGTGGCTGCCGTGGCGTTTGGGATGGCGCTGGTAGCGCGTGTCCCCGTCGCGCACTGGCGACCGAACACGTTGGGGATGCGAATCTTTCGCCCAGCCGGCGGCACGTAGCAAACGGAGGCGGTACCGTTGTGCCCGATGCGAATTGCGCCAGTAGTCTCCATGCACACGAATTTGCTTCGGGCGTCTGTGCCGAAGTTGGTTGTAATCATCGCCGCCGCGTAAATCGACGGGTAGAAATCGTAGTCGTCGTCGGTCGTCGGGCTGGCGACGTTGGCGATCCAGATACCCGGCACGTAGCAGGTTGAGCTGCCGTTGGTGGGAATCTGAACGACTTGGTTTGCCGCGCCGGTCGTGGTGCCGAGGTCGAACCAATCGCCGCGCACCGTGAAGTCACCAAGCCGTGGGACTGTGATGGCGATAGCCTGGTCATGAACAACCTCCAGCCAGCCGACCGCATCCGCCCCATTGGCCGTTGCGCCGATGCCTGACAGGACATCGTTATCGACATACGCGCCCGTAACCTCACGGAACTTGAGAAAGCCCGTGGCAGGCATCGCTGCACCCACTGCGGTAGGGGCTGCGGTCATGGAAGCCCACACGCCCAGCAGGTAGCCAGATGCACCCGAGGTTCCGCCCGTAACTGTGGTGCCAATTGCCGGCACGTTGCCGCTGCCTGCGTCGTAGGCCATCCAGCGCACGTTGCGCCCGTCAATCGTGTAGCCGCCGCCCAGCGTTGCCGAGATCGTGACGCTGCCGAGGCTGCCAGTCATGGAGGCCGGGCTGTTCGCGTGCCAGCGTGTGTCTGTGCGGATCGTCAGCCGTCCGCCGTTGAGCGTAAAGGCTTCGCCCGCCGTGCAAGCAGCGGCGTCGAGATAACGGTCAACGGTCAGAGTGGCCAAGGCTTACCCCTCGATGCGGAGATAGTATTCGCCAGCTTGGCGAGGTTGCAATCATTTGCTTACCTTCTCGTTCCAGCTTTGAAGCATGTTCTGCATCAGTTGGACTTCGGCGCAGTCCGCTGCAATTCGGTCGGCAGAAGGTACTGTGCCGGCCCCGGTTTCATTAGCTCGGCTGGAGGGCGCGGATACTCCACCGGAGGGCATACCACCGGCACTGGGGCGCACCCCACAGCGGCCAGACTTGTAGCACTGATGCAGAGCATCCAGATTCTTGAGCCAGTCATTGCTTGTCTCCTCGTTTAATTTCTGCTGCTTGTCCTTCTCGATCTGCTTCTGATCGATGATGGCCTGCTCCCGTGTCTTGTAGCGCTGCTTTTCGGTTTTCACGTCGTTCTTCAGGCTGCTCACGTGCAACCCCTGAACGTACCAAGCCGCGCAGAAGCCTAGCCCGAAGACTACGCCGTAGGGCAGCGCCCACTTGAAGAACTGGATCACCATCGGGTTCATCATTCATCCTTCCGACTCTCGATGTACGCACGGAATACCGTACCGGCAAAGAGCGTCACAGGTGCTTGTACAGCGGCCAGAATCGCCGCAATCTCCAACCCCGGCCTTGCGTTTCCCACTGCGAACCACATGCTCCAGCGCGACACTTCCAAGGTCATCAAGATCGCCGTCGTCAGGACCGTGATGCGAACCGGGTGCCGGGCAATGTCCTTCGCCCCATTGATTGCCGCCGTCCGAAGTGTCTCTGCCCAGTTCATCGCCACGTCTCATACCAAGCCCATGCCAAACAACTCACCAGCGCCACGTATGACACGACGGCGCAGCCAAACAGGACATCCAGATTGCCAGTTTTGCGGCAGTCACCGCCAAGCCAACAAGCAAACACCCGATCAGGGCAGTCTGCGCTAGGGCAAGAAGAATCTCCCTGTCGATGAATCTGAATGGGCGTTTCATCGGATTTCAATGGTGATCTCCTCACCAAGTGCTTCTGCTGCTTCGAGCTTGTTGAACAGGCGCTCGTAGGCTTGCCGCGAGTTGTACAGCCGGTCATTCCCGATACCGACCCCAACGAGGATGCAGCCATGCGTATCTTCCGCCGTGTTACCGGGGTGGATACGGATGCCTTCAAACTGCGGAACATCCACAAGCAACGGCATTGGCTGCTTGAACCTATTGCTGTAGGTGATAACGACTTTGTAAGTATTACGAGGTATAGCCGTTTCCCCATATACTTTTTCGCCTCCTTCTTCAAGGTGACGATCACGGTCTTCGAGCGTATAACACTCGCGCACACCATCGACGTACATGGTGCCTATGCTTGTCTTGTCGCTGAACAATTCACGTTGGACCAGGAGCTTCATTGCTTCACCTCCATGACGTGATCCATCACGGCCATGCGACGGTGATTCGCAGCCTCAATCTCGGCGCTGATACGCGCCTTCACCAGTGGGTCGTCGATGGTGTTCATCTCGTTTAGAATGCGCAGCAGAGCGGCCTGCTCGTCGATGAAGGCAAAGCGCAGCTTCATCAACTGCTGAGTCATCAGAGCGATGTCATGTGACTGCGCACGTACCAGGACTTCCAGTCTGCCTATCTCTTCACGCAGGCTCCCTATCTGCTCACGCTGCGTCGAGTCCTGCACGACAGTGGTCGCGTCGCGGCTGATGCGCAAGACGAGGTGGCGAATCGCCAGTATCACCACACTGACGATACCCGTGCCCCCGATAGCGTAGGTTCCATAGGTCATGATTTCGGCCTCAGCAGCCATAGTCGTTCGCCCTAACACCTTTGAGTTTCAACCCGGAGCGCACCCACACCCAGGCAGCACCGACAGCAAGCGCCAGTTCACCAGAGATTGCTGCAGGGGGTGGAGATACGCTGAGATACATGGCGATGACCACGAAGCTCCACAGCACGCTGTTCCAACCGGCGAAGGCTGTGGCGAAGGCGGTGTGGTACTCGCAACGGATCAGAATGCTCAACTGTGTTGCGGCGGATACAGCGAACACGAGCGCCCATGCCTCTTCAACCATGACCTGTCTCATGACCGCGTAGGTTGGGCGAGCAAAGGTGTCACCCGGCATGAACAGGGTGATTGACCAGACTGCTTCGGCCAGTGCCAGCATGAAACGCGTGCCGTGCAGGTCGCTATAGAAGACGATCTTCAACAGGCGGCAATACACGTCGTGGAATGGGCCGACTGGGATCACGTCGTCACCTCTTTCGTGACTGTGACCTTACCTGTCAGCAGCGCGGTCACTACTGGGGTGACATCACCGCTGACTAGTTCGAGGTCGTAGACCCCGGTCTTCCACGTCAGTGCGGCTGTGGCCAGGGCCGCGATCGTCAGCGAAATAGTGCTGCGCACGAGATCGATAGCTATGCCGCCGTTCTCGGTGGTGAGCGAGAGCAACTCGGTGCCACCCACTTTATCCTTGATCGACATGCGTGCGGTGAAGCCGGTGAGTACGACAGGGGTGTTGTACTGGATGTAGCCGCCGCTGACGTAGGGCTTGAAGCCTGCTGCGTTGATGTCGTTGATCTGGATCGTAGAAGCGTCGATCACTGTCGCTTGGTGATAATCGCTGTCCTTGACCTCGTTCGCAGGGGCGTTGATGTCGGTCATGCCCTTGACGTTGGTGACGGCTACGCGCCAGCCTTCAGGCACGCCGTGAGCGGCCACAGTGAGGTTCACCGGAGCTGTCTGTGTGGCCCCTGTGATGGGTTTGAAGATTACTGGCGGGGCTTCCCATCTCAGCACAAGGCTGAAAGTTTTGCCCTGCGTGATCGTCAGATTCTTAGCCGCCATATTGAACCACTCCAACCTTGTAGCGCTGGCGCTCAAGCTCGCCCTTCGCTTGCAAGCAGTAAGCTCTGAACTCGTCACCGCAATGCGTCGACTTGTTCACGTCGTACGTCTCCGCATCGTGCTTCTTGTAAGCGAGATGCTTCATCCAGTCGAGCAGGTAGATGTGATGCATCTCATCCACCTCAGCCAAGTCGTGATCGAATCCACAGATGTCTTCGAGCGGTAGACGGAACACTGAGAGCTGTGCTTGATCATCCTCAACGGGGATCGAAGCCCACTCAACCTTGTCCTTCTGGCGACCGATGATCATCGAGTGCACTGCACCGACACTTCTATCATTCACCAGACTACGCACGTTGCCGTAGTCGCTCTGCGTGACCGAGTTCAAGTCTGTCGTATTGACGATCCTGAGCGGGTTGCCGTCGCTCACACGCTCAGCGTGGAGGATGCGCAGGATGGAGGGGTGACTGTCTGCCACCTTCTCCCCTGCGACAATGTCGATCAGCGTGGCATCCGAAAGGAAGTCGGTGATGCCACCAGTGAGCCGCACGAACATCTTGTAGGCCGCGTCCATGTAGCGAAACACCTCATCGTCCGACCAGAGGTAGGGCTTCGCTACATCGGACACGTCCGATCTGAATGTGTCGTACAGCTCACTGGAGTTCACTGTGCTTCGTCCTTGGATGCGCGGAACGCTTGCCAGACTTCGAGCAGTTCTTTCTTGTCGATGCCGAACTTAACCAGCCGCTCGACAGCTTTGATGCTCGGCGTACCGGCAGCTCCGAAGTCCTTCGAGTCGTTTACGGCGACGATCTGTTCGAATGCTGCGAACAGAATGGCTTCGCGATCCTGGCCAACAGGAGTCGGATCATCCACATTCTCTGGGGCGAGCACATCCGGGTTGTCACCGTCGACGCGCTCTGCGCCGAATGCGACAACTTCGCGCTCACATGCAGGGGGAACGTGGACCGGTCGGCCTTTTTCAAACTTGATGGTGAAACCCTGCGTGGAGCGATGCAGGTGGTTGCGATTCAATGTGTATTCGGGCATGACTTCCTCGTCTTATAGTGGCGCTACGGTTGAATGAGGCAGGGCCGAAGCCCTGTCCCAAAAAGGAGGGTGAGTTTCCTCACCCTCAAAGCCCTCACAACAATTAGTTCGGGATCACCTCGTTGGCCTTGCCGGGGATGACGAACAGGACACGCACCGTCGCTTTGCCAGCAGAAGCGTTGGCGACGGTCGAGTTGATCGTCAGGCGAAGGTTTTCCGTGGCGCGGAAACCGGTCAGAGTCAGCGCGGTGCGAGTACCGACAGCGCCTTTCAGATCGACTGCCGAAGCGTAACGTGTGGCCAACGCAGAGTCGCCCAGCGAGACAGTGTAGACAGTCGGGCCAACACCCTGAACATCGATGACGACTTCGCCACCTACAACCACCGCGTTATCCGGCAGATTGAGAGCCGAGGCTACGATGAGGTGGGTGTAGGTCGAACCGAAGCTCTTCTCCACACCGTTGATGTCGACCATCGTGTCGTCGAAGTTGAAGGTGAACTCGGCCAGCAGCGGCCACTGAGCAGAGCGGGTTGCAAGCAATTTTGCCATGGTAATTTCTCCTTACTGGGCAACGTAGATGGACATGACGCCGTGGTCTTCCTGCGTGGTGCCACCCAAGTATTGCGACTTGAACTGCGGCTTCAGGAAACCAAGAATCTTGCCGATGGAAATACCCGGCTGGTTGTCGTAGTCGAATTCCTTCTCGACCCACGTCGGTGCACCGAGGTCTGCCATACCGAGCGCTTGAGCGCCGCAGAACAGAACCTGACAACCGTCGACCAGACCACCTGCACCGTACTTCGAACCCGAAGATGCGAGACGGGTGTTCGGGACGTGGCGGAACTCGTGCAGCCAGATACCGTCGACCTTCACAGCGTTGCCGCTGAAGAGGGCGTCGTTCTTGCTGTTCTGAGCGTGGCGCAAGTTTTGCAGGTAGGTCGCGTCGAGCTTCAGACGGGACATAGCCATCGGCGACAGGAAGGCGTGATAGTCCTCATCACCACCATCACCACCGGTACCGCGCATGTAGGTCTCTTTCGCGTAGGCTTTGGCCTGAACGAGCATTTCCCACATCGGAGTGTCGGCGACGACCACATCGCTCGAAGCACCGCCAACAACGAGGCTCTTCGTGGCACCGTTCCAGCGAGCCACTCGCTTGGCAGACGGGGCAACGATGTCGGCGGCGAACTCAAGGTTCTTGAGATCGGAACCAACACGAGTGCGGCCATCGGGCATCTTGGTGTAGGCGATACCGGCCATGGTCAGGAAGGCCAGTTGGTCGATACGGTCAGCCATCCAGTAGGCCAGCTTGTTGCGGGAGTTTTCACGGAAGTTCACAACCGACTTTTGGTCGGCCATCGTACCTTCGTGACGGTTGGCGTTACGCATCATGTCGATGCGGATCACCTTGTCTTGCGAGGTGAGCTGCTCTTCGTTGCCTTCCAGCGTGCGGTCGCCCACGACGCCGTCGCCTTCCATGTCGGCGAGCAGAGTGATCACGGCGCGAGCGCCCTTCTCAGTCTTCTTCAGTTCGGTAACGTGCTGAATCAGCGAGTTCTCACCCTTGCCGAGGAACTTGTTGACGAAGGACATGTTGCGGGATTGACGCCAGAAGTCCATGGACCAGGCGGTTTTTTGCTCATTGGTGAGCAGTGCAAAGTTAGTTGGGGCACCCATTTGAGTGATCTCCTATCAAATTAAAAATCGAACGGTTTCTTGCTGCCGTACGCGGCGGCGTGCGGTGCCTGTGTCGCTGGCAACTTGCGAAAACGAACGACTTTTGACGGAGACGACCCGGCTGATTTTTGCGCTCTCAGCTTGAGCAGTGGCCGTATCGCTGGCCTTGCGAGGTGCCCCGCTGAATCGCCACCCGGTTTCGAGATAACCTATGTGGCCGCAAGCAGCGGGGCGAAGCACACGAGGAGTGCTGGCGCAACTCTATCAGAGTGTCTCAGAGTCTGCAACAGTTAAAGCTCGTCTCCACGCAGACGGGCGCGAGTCTTCTCAGGCAAGGCGTTGAACTCTTCCTGCGAGAGCTTCGTCACGTCTGGCAGGCCGGTGTTCTGCCCTGCCTTGTCGCTATCGAGACCGACATCCTTCATGTTCGACGGCTGCGCTTTCGCTGCGGAGAGGTTCTTCCTCACCTGCGCCGTCTTGCGCTCTTCTGCAGCCTTCGACAGACCTTTCGCCTTCTCGTCCGCCTCTTCCTCACCTGGATCACTGGCGGCAGGATTGAAGCGACCAAGCACGTTCTGCGCAGCGAGAGCCATGGCGGCTGACGGGCTATAGCCCTCGGTCTTGACTAGAAGCTGCTGCTCGGCCAGCACGTAGGTGACGAGTGACTTGTCGAACATCTCGCTCTTCGGGTTCAGCACCGGGTGATCCGCCTCAAGGCGAGCGATGGCAGACTCCAAGCGATCCGCTTCGAGTACGTTAGAGCTGGTGACGCGGGAACGGGCATCCGCCTCGATAGCCGAGACATGCTTGTCAATCTTCCGGGCCTGATTCCGCAGCTCGGCAGCGGCCTTTGCATCACCGTCCAGCAGCACCTCGTCGGCCTTCGCGTAGAGCGCGGTGGCCTGATCTTCCAGTGCCTGGATGTCGGCGCTCTGCTGCGTATTTGTAGCCTGCTCGCTCAACTGCTTCTCAAGGGCTTCGGCACGGCGCTCGGCGGCTTCACGAGCCGCACGCTCCTTGCCAACCTGTTCGTCGAAGCGCGACTTCGGAATCTTCGCCTCCTTCTTCTCGAACTGGCCCTTATCGTTGCGCGGCGGCTCTTCAGAGGCTTCCTCCTCAGCAGAAGGCTCCTCCTTAGAGGTTTCCTCTACAGCAGGAGCTTCCTCCTTGGCTACCTCCTCTGTGGCAGGCTCTGCAAGCGCCTCTTCGAGGGCTTCAAGTGTGTCGCCCTTGTCCATCGAGGCAATATCGACAGCATCGAGGTCAATACCGGGGGCGAGAGAGTCAAGATCAAAGCTCATGGTTTACTCCTGTTGTGAAGGGCTGGCGGTTCCCTGCGCTTCGCTGCGCAGTTGTTGTGCACGCTGAGCTTCCGCCTGCTGCTCAGCCTGTTGATCGCGCAGCTGCATGTTCTGCGCGTGTTCCTGCTGCTTGAAAACCTGGTTCTGCTGGTGCTCTTGAGCCTGCAGTGCCAGCTTCTGCTCCATCTCCTGAACCTTCAGAGCGAGCTTCTCGCGCTCGGTCTGCATCTTCATCTCCATCTCTTCGCGTTTGAGCTGGGCCTCTTCTCGCATGAGCTGAATTTCAGCCATGACCTTCTGCATCTCGCTCTGATCACCACCTTGGGCTTCCTGAGCCTTCGTCGCAGCTTCGGCAGATGTCTTCTGGACCTCGGCCTCTGTCTTCGCCACCTCAGCTTCCTGACCGCGCATCTGCAGCTGCTTCTGCTGCTGCGCTTCAGGCGAGTTCGCAGCGGCTTCCATCTGCTTGACGATCTCAGCGCGGTTCTGCAGGCGGCTGTTCTCAATCAGCACGCTATCCGGGATTGGCAAGCCAAGCTCACGGAGGGCGCGTGCCTGTTCGAACTGGGAGTCTTCGAGGCTGGCACGTGCCGGGGTGGAAGTGACTACGATGCTGTACTCACCGAGCGTGAGGTCGTTCAGAATCTCACCTGTTACCGGATCAGGCTGGTTCACCTCGACGCTCTCAGACTCGTGGCTGACGTTGTCCTTGATGATGTCGATGATGCGCGGCTCGGTGTAGTACTCCTGCACGATATCCAATACGTTCCGGGCCAGGATGTAATCTGTGCGCTGCAGGTTGTCCTGCGGCTTCGCCATGGAGACGGAGCCACTCTGCTTCTTGTAGGCGATGGCCTTCGCTGCCACGTCCTCGCGGTCGAAGCCCTGCATGCTGTCAGACACGCCGGAAATCGTCTTGATGCTGTCCTCAGCCTTGTAGGTGATGCGGTCGAGGCCGGTGGGGGTCTGGTTCGGTACGATCTTCTGCGGCGGCTGCGCACCCTTGCGGTACTCAACGACGAGACCAGTCTGTGCACCCTTCTGCTCCAGCTCACCGATGGTCATGTTCAGCAGCGAGTCCTGCTCAATCATCCAACCACTGTTCGCCGTCGTGTTGACGATGTGCAACTCCTGACTGGAGACCTTGTTCAGAATCTCCTGCGGCCCCAGCAAGTTCTCCACAGCACCCATGGTCTTGCCGTAGCGGAACATGGGGAAGAACGGCACGATGGTGAAGTGCTTGTATGGCGACCAGTCGTCGTGCAGCAGCACGTTGTCCGCCGTCACACGCCAGCGTACCCGCTTGATCAGCTTCTTCGTGGTGCTGAGCTGACCCTGAGCCTTCTCAAGCACTAGCGAGATGCGGTTCCTGTCCCAGTCACGTGGAATTGGCCGCATATCGCCGGTCTGCAGGTCAACGAAGTGCTCCTGCTTGTCCAGCTTGCGGTACTGACGTTCGAGCACGCGGATATTCCGCTGCTGAGTGATGTTCGGGTCGTCGGAAGTGGTGCCAGTCAAGGTTGTGCCAGCAAAGCGGTCACGCACGCGCTCGACGGAATCCGCCCCGAAAGTAGCGAGGCCAGCGTGGTCCTTCAGGTACTTCGCATCGTCTTCCGAATAATTGATAGAGATGTCGTCAGTGGTCATCCACTTCGAGATGAAGCAGTCCGCCCAGCTATCCGGGTCGTACTCCTCGCCATCCGGGTCCAACACAACGTTCTTGCTGTTCTGCAGGCCGATGCGCACCTCGCCCTGCATGCTGTCGGTGAAGTCCAGGCGCACATCGTAGAAGCCACGGCTGCGCACCATGCCGTCGCAGAACACGTCGCTGCGCGTCCAGTCCAACTGGTTGTTCTGACTGATCTGCATCCACACCTTGTTCAAGGCGTCTGCCACCTCGGCAGGTGCGCCGTTCTTCGGTCGATACAGGACTTCTGTGCGGTTGTAAATCTGCTCTCCGAGAATTGTGCTGATCGTGGACATGATCTTGTTGATCGTCATGGCCGGTCTGCGCTCTTCCTTCAACCGTGCCAGATCACTCACTTCCCACTGGTTTCCAATCAGGAAGTTGTCGCACTTGTCGGCCTTGGCTATGAACTCCAAGTGCCCACGGTCGCGGCAATACTCAAAACGACGCCACTGCTCATCACAAATCTCGGTATTCACTGGCATATCAGCAGCCCCGTTTTTGGTTCACTGCTGCCTTGCGACGAAGAAGTTCTTTTTCGACGATACCGCCGTCCTTCATACCAGCGGCGGAGCGCACAGCGTCCCTGTTCGCCTTGATAGCGTCGATTACCCCCGGTACGGTGGTGGGTGTAGTGGTGACAGCAGGCTGTACGGGAGACGGTGCCGGTGGCATGGGGTCAGGTGTGGCGATAGCAGGCGACGGTGCCGGACCGTACTCTGCCCCCATCTTGGCTCGCGCCGCCTGTGAGGCTTTCACGCTGGCCAGGGGGTCTGTCTCCGGTGTGGTGGGTGGTACCGGCTTCTTCTTGATGCCGAGCATGCTGCCGAGCGAAAAGTCCATGGTGCTCTCCTGTTCAGATTTCGCCAGAGTGTATCAGAGTGTTATACCCGTTGACAAACTAGGCGCTCATGTGTGTACCGCCTCCGTTCTCCATGAAACGAGCGAGATCGTCCTTCCAGCTCTTGAGTTTTGGCTCAGGGCGCTTTTCGCGAGGTGCTGTACGGGTCAGGATGAGGCGCGTGACCCAGGCAAGGGCGTCGATCTGGTCGTCGTGCTTCCCTGCAGGGAAGTGCAACATCTCTTTCTGCAAGTCCTTCCACCAGTGAGCGTTCTGGTCGAAATACACCTTCCCCGCCTGCATGCGCCCCTTCAACGGATTCGCCCGTACCATCTTGTCCGTCAGAGGCTTCAGCACTTCGAAGCTGGGGAACGTGCGCTTCTCCTCACAAGCCTTCAGGAACTGCGTCTCGATGGACTTCCATATCTGCCCGTCCTCGACACCCAGACCGTCGACAGCGAAGAGCTTCGCCATGTCCACCATCGTCTCCGCGAGGTGTATGCCGTCTGCCGTCTTGAATCGGCGGATGTCGAGCACGTAGCAGGCGTCGCGGTGATCCACACCGACAGTGGCACACACCGTGAAATCACTCTCCTTGCCTGTGCTGATGGCGAAGTCCCATGCCTGATACACGTAGAGGTCTTCCCGGCGCGGCGCAGTGGAGTAGTAGCGGAACATCTCTTTTGAGAAGTAGTTCCCCTCGTCTGGTATGGGGTTCTGCTGGTACAGCGCGTCCCACGTGCGCTTCATGCCTGCTGCGATGGCGTTGCGCTTGATACGCAACATGGCCTCGGTGGTGTAGCGCTCCGGGTGAATCGCCGTGTTGTGCGGACGTGTGCGACGTGCTCCTTGCGGTACGGTGTAGTCCGGAGGAATCTCGACGATGGTGTCGTCCTCCAGCAGATACTCATCACCAGACTCGTTGATCGCCGGGTAGCGCACAACTTCGAACTGGTCACCCTCCCCTGCAGCCATAGCATTCTGGATGCGACCCGCCCAGTCGTCGTCGTGCCACCAGGTGTTGTGTGAAACCAACCCGTTGGCTATGAAGTTCTCAGTGTCGTCGACCTGAACGTCGAAAACTTCTTCCTCGCAGTCGAACTCAATGCTGACGATTTCATCCAGCGTGAAGTCGAAGGTATTTCGCTGCGGAACGTGCCACCGACTCAGTTCCAAGATGTCCGATTCCTGCGTTGCAGTCGTTGCAGAGCAATCCTCGAACCCTGCCTGTGTCGTGGCAGTGATCAACGGCGAGTTTGTCTTTCCAATGCGCAGGTTGACGTTCCCGACCACACCCGCAGATGGCGCATTTTCCGCCCTGATCGGCGTACATTCTGTCGTAGTCGGCTGCTGTGATCCCGTAGCGATGCTTGAGTCGGGCATTGCGACGAGGTTCGTAGCCGTCAGCTTTTGTACGGTGCCCGTCCGCCCACTTTTTCTTGTAGTAGTGCGAGCTACACAAGCCTCGGCACTTGGCAGGCTGCTCACATCCATCAACTGAGCAAGCGATGCCCTTCCACTTACCCCATTGTCCGGGCAGGCTACGATTTTGTGGGCCGTAGTCAAGCTTCTCACTCTTGTCCATACGAGTTCTCCGTCGGGTGTGATTGTCAGGAAGGGATGCCTCTGATTCGCTCTGACAATCTTACCAGAAGTCGTCGTAATTTTGAAGACTAAATCTCGACCACTTGTCTTCAAAGCCGCTACACGAGAGGAACTTAGCGCCCCGTTGCGGTACGTGGCTACCTTGTCAGAGGTCTTCAGAGTGTCGAGGCGTTTCTCGGTGCCGTCCGCCATCAACACTAGTGTGTCGCCAGTCATGCACATGAGGCCAAGCACGCCGCCACCCGGTGCGAGACGGGTGTATGCAGTAGAGATGTACCACTCCCATGTGTTGTCACGAATCGTCAGCGAGTCCGCAGCCTCGATGTCCTTCACCAAGTCGTCCAGCAGCAGGATGTGAGCACCGCGACCCGTAATACCCGTGCCGACACCCGCAGCGAGGTAGCCGCCACCACGGGTCAAGTTCCAGTTCTCAACAGACTGGCTGGATGGATCGAGTCTGGCGTCGGGGAACACAGCGGAGTAGGCCGGATCACGAATGAGGTCACGCAGGTAGCGTGAGAAACTCATGGTTAGGCTGCCGGTATGGCTCGCAGCGATGATTTCCCAGTCCGGGTGCTGCCCCAGTACCCATGCAGCGTAGTGGCGTGAAGAAATCTCTGACTTACCTGAACGCGGAGGCATCATCAGAAGCAGACGAGGCTCCTCGCCATTTTCTACCTGCTGGAGGAACCGTTCGAAGCGGCGACAGATGTCTGCGTGGACCCAACCGGCCATGTACTTTGGTCGGAAACGCTGAATGAAAGGCAACAGACGACGGCGACACAGCTCTCTTGAAGCGAGTTCAGCAAGTGGGTCGGCTGTCGCAGCATCGTAGTCAAACATGGGTGCGAGATATGGCTCAATCAGGCCACTCTCATTGGTGGGTACAGGTGCCTGTTCTTGAGGTTCTTGAGGTTCTTGGTGAAAAAGTTCTTCTGCGGCGTCGACTTTGACCACTCGCTGTTTCTTTTCTGGCTTGGGCGGTGGCGTTGGCTCTGCTGGCTGTTTTGCAAGCTCTTGTGCCTTGAGCTGACCGAGTGTGAGTGGCTTTTTGCGTGTCATTGCAGTCTTTCCGACTCGCCATCGATCGTTTTCAGGCGACCTTCAGCCAAATCCATCAACTCCTGGTCGGTAAGCTGCCGTAGTTTCGATGCGAAGACGTTTTGATCCGTCGTCAGCTCGATGCGCTTCGTCTCCGGAGCGTAATACCCCATGACTTTCGCGATTTTGTCTGCACCGTTGATCATGTTGGCCGGATCAGCAAGAGTTCTCGCCATTTCGATGGCTTCCATGAAGATATTCATCACATCGATGCGCTTGATCGTCGAAATATCACTCATCTGGCTTCGTGCTTCAGCCAGTGCAGTCTGTACATCCTCATCACGCATGACGTTTAGCGCGTTTGATGGGTGATAACCGGCAGCACGCATGGCGTCAGTGTCCGATGCGCCTTCCATCTTTGCCTGTACGACAGCCGCATGCTTGGCTTTTATCTCCTCCTGCTTGGTGCAGATGGATTTTTCTCGCGCCTTCTTCGTTACGACGGCATCTCTGGATATTTTGCCCATGATGTTTGCATACTCTCTGAAAGAATCTAAAAATATTATATGCGAGTTCCGTAGAAATGATAGGGCGGGGTTGCTTCGGATTTGTTTGTCATATTCTGAAAACGAAATTTTGCAAAAATATAGCGAAATCACTTGGCATAAGAGTGATTTCGCAAAAACGAAAGGATTTACTTGGTGTACATCCCTCCCCCACCTCGCCAAAGTGACCACCCCACTTCGGATTCGGATTTCGGGAAAGGTAGGAGTCCCTTGTTTCGTAGTGACGAACGATCCGCGTACTTCGTACGCGAGGCGCTGCGCGAGGCGCATCGCAACACCATCGCTTGTGTCAATCACAAGGAGATGATCATGAACTTACCGCTCGATCTACTGCACGGCATGCCTGTGCTCGTTATGCGCCCAGGCCACTATCCAAGTACCAAGGATGTTCAGGACATCATGAAGACTTGGCCCAACTCAACCGTACGTACGGAGACCATGCACTACCCGCACACACGCTTCGTGGTCACCGTACGTCGTCGCAACTAATTACACTTGGGATGCGCGAGGCGCATCCCACCCCTTTCTGTTTTTGTAGCTGACGAGAATGTCCTCGCAGCTAATCACTCAGGAGAAACATCATGGCCAAAGCCAACTCGTTCAACGTTGAAGCCTACCTCGCTTCCAAGACTGTTGAAGAAAATCGTCCGTCGCTCGCAGCCGTCGTCGCCAACAAGTTCGAGAACGTTGTGCAACGCGCCAGCTATCGCGCCGGTAAGGTCAGCGAGTCGCTCGGCGGCACTGGCGAAATCTTCGACCTCGGCAAGAAAGTCGGTGCAATCGATGCGGCTGCACGCACTGAAGAATTCCGTGCTCGTGCTGCTGCTGAAATCCGCGCACGCATCGGTCAGTGACAAATCAACAGGGCGTGGGGCAACCCACGCTCCGTTGAAACCGAGCACAACGGCCTATGGGCATCGGGCCTAGCCTCTGCGCTTGGCCTTTCCGACACAGGAGGAAACACATGCTTCATGAATTTTTTGAACAAGCGTCGTTCATGGACGACCCGCTTGAAAAAATGTTGCGCGACGAGGAAGCGGAAGATGAAATCGACGCGTACGAGGCGCAATGCAAATCGGGTATGCACCGCACATATCCGAAGAAATCCTCTGACGCTGATTTTATTCCAATGCACTAACCACATGGCATAGAGCACTGAATATAAGCGTTTGCTTAATTAGCCGTGGAACAATTTGTTCCGAAATTCGCCAACTTTAGTCTAAATATCGAACATACACATGGTCAAAAACAGCATAGTGACCATTACCACTTGTTATATTCAATATTTTAGAACATTGGAACAAATACCCTATAAAACCAGTCGTACCAATGGTTTCAAGCTGTTCCAATATTCGTTCCGAACACCGTTCCGTTCCGGTATTTTCTGCCGTGGAACATACATGACAAATGGATTGTTTCACGACAGGAGTTGTCATCGTCATAAGTGACTTTCAAAACACCCCCGTGGAACCAAAATGTTCCGGTTTTTGTGAACGCTTTTTGGGGCACTTCGCAGCACATTCGCATACAACTTTGTCATTTTGGGATTCGCGAGGCGAATCCCACCCCTTTCTTCATGTGTAGTGAAACTTCACTACATCACTTAATCACACAGGAGTAACATCATGACTCACACTGCACAAAGCATCATCAACATCTTCAGCAAAACCCAGTCGCTCTCGACTGATCCGATCTTCCGCAAACTCAACATCGGCTGGCTGCTCAGCTCTCCGTTTGAGTGGAACATCATCAACCGCGCTGCTGTCCTCGCTCGTATGGACGAAGACATTCGCAACAGCGAGAAAGGTGATCAGGTCAAGGTTGCTCTGGCATCCCTGCGCCATTTCGCCAAGCTGGCTGAATCCCACGAAGTTGGCATGGGTGCGATCCGCAACTGCCTCAAGATTGACGCCGAGATCAATATCGACGCCATCAAGAAGCTGACACGCGACCAGGTGGCCATGGAACTGCGCAACAAGCCCATGTCCGTGGAACAAATCGTGAAACGCCGTACCGAGCTGCAAACGCTCAAGCTGGAGCAGGCAACTGCCCAGAAGGCGCAGAACGAAGCACTGCTCGACGAGGTGTACTTCCTGTGCAACTCTTCCGACAGCGAACTCAGCACGGGCGTTGTCGGTGACGACGCACAACTCGTTGATTTCGACGAGTACGGCTACATCGTCGAATCGCTGCTGGAAAAGCTGGTGCGTCCGCTGCGTGAAATGCGTATTCACCTCAAGTCCCTGCGTGATCGCAGCTTCATCGCCAGCCACATCGAGGCGTGTAACCGTTATCTCCCCGAGATTGAAAAACTCATGGTTGAAACGGGCATCGACGTGGCCAAACTCGATGGTGAAGAAAAACGCATCGAAGACACACTGCTGGCTGCCGATGCAGAATTCGACAAGACGGATGCTGAAGTGGAAGCGGCACTCGCTGCTGCTGATGCTGAAGTGCCCGAGCCTGTCGAAGCACCTGTGACCAAAGCCACTGCCACTCGCGTACGTGTGCCCCAGGCTGTCGCTCAGCGCCAAGCTGAAGAAACTGCTGTGAAGCAGGAGGCCAAGGCACATGCTACGAAGATGGCAACAGCTATCGCCAAAGCCAAGGCAACGAAGTCTGCGAAGAAACAAGCTGCACTCGCAGAGTAGTACCGCCGCATGACGGGGAACGTGGAGACTAATAACCTCTCCACGTTCTACATGCAACTCGCACGTGTAGCGAGTGATAAAGCAATTACACCGGTCGTGTGACTTGGGGCTTAGCGTGAGCCTGACCGTACGCCCAACTATTCGAATGCAAACGCGGCATTGCCGGATAACGTAACCGGCACTCATTCAGTTACAAGGAGATCATCATGAGCGGAATCATCGATTCTAACGGCGTCCAGTGGGAACACTGCACTTGCTGTAACAAATCAGTTCGGCTAGACGACCTCGGCTACGAATCGCCAAGGTTAAAATATCCACATGGTCGTGATATTTGCATCGATTGTGTCATCAACGGCATCGAAGATGGTTCGATTCTCGTAGAGAACATCATACCGTCGAACAACTGGATAGCCGTTACTGAACCAACTTAACAAGGAGATCATCATGTTTGGTTTAGGCCACATGGACTTAGGCCCTGTCATCTACGGTGTGGTTATCTTCCTTGGCTTGTTCAGCATCTGGTGGAAGATCACACATAAACGCTACATCGCAGCAGTCATTGAAATCACGGTGTTCATCATTGTGTTCAAACTGCACGGTGGTAGCATGGCAGGTGGCTTCGCAGCAACAGTGGCAGCACTCATTGCTGGTGTTGTTATCCCACATACGCTTCCAAAAAGGTGGAGGTCATGAACACGTTATACAACATTGGTAAACGCTTCTTTGAATTCAGCAACTACATGTGGACCATCGTCGGCATTGTCACAATGCTTAAGTGGGTTGTGAACTTCATTGCCAATAGCTGACAATCAACACATATCGCACTTGGGTTAATCCCCAGGTGCGATATTTTTCATTGTTAGACCCACCTATGGGCATCACATCGAGGAGGGCATCATGACTGAGGTAATACAATTCATCCTCAACCTCCCAGTTGAGATGCACCTCTACGACTTCTTGTTCTACATCACGTTCATCCCTGCCCTGCTGTGGATATGGTTCGACTGAACGCTGCTGACACAGCGTGAAACAGCGTGAAACACCGTGGAACACTGGTCAATCCTCAGCTCTGAGGAACTCTTTGACAAGGCTTGTTCGAGTCTGTCAGACTATTCGCTCTACCGAGGAAATCCATTATGCAGATCACATTTCTAGGGGCAGCGTTGCCTCTGGTGAAGTCATTTTCACCGACATCAAAAGATGCCTACCCACTGGTGACAAACTTCACCAGTTACAACGAAGAAGTAAAAGACCCACTCGACCTGTTCAAAGCGATCGACAAACATGCCACCCAAGGACACTGCCTACTCAAAGGCACCATCGCACGCCCGCTCAGTAATGAGCCTCGTCGTGGAACCACCTCAACTGATTCGGTCACCCAGTGGGTATGTCTGGATTTTGACCGACATGAAACGGCTGACATCGATGAAGAACTCACCAAGCTGGGCGTAGGCAATATCAGCTACACACTGCAGTACTCTGCCTCACATGGCCTGGACGAGAACGAAGGCACAGTCAGTGCCCATGTGTTCATGCTGTTGAGCAAACCCATGGCTGCACCCACGCTGAAGGCGTGGCTGATGGAGAAGAACCTGACCGTGTTCAACGATGGTCTGCGTCTCTCGCGTTCGAAGAACACACTGAGCTGGCCACTGGATATCACCACGTGCCAGAACGACAAGCTGCTGTACATCGCACCGCCTATCTTCAAGGGTATGAAAGACCCTATGGGCAAGAACTCACGCATCAGCTTCGTCAAGCGCAAGCTCTCGGCCATACCTGTAGAGACCATAGGTGAGAAGCACATCAACGCACTGAAGGTCGACGAGCGTGCAGCACTGAACGCACTACGTGTCGCTGAGGGCCTGCCCAAGCGCACAGCGAAGACCACCTGGGTGACAGGTGTCGAAGTACAGAACAAGCCTGACGTATGTACTGTTACCGAGACCAAGGACTGTGGTGAGTACATCAGATTGAACTTGAACGGTGGTGACTCATGGGCTTACTACCACTACCGTGACAACTTCGAACTGATCCACGACTTCAAAAGTGACACGTGGTACAAGACGAAGGAGCTGGTGCCCGGCTACTACAGTGAGCTATGTGATCAGCGTTCCGCACACACCTCAACCCCAACAGAAGATGGTGATCTGATCCTGGCCTTTCGTGATCTGCAAAGCTCCGAGTACTACAACGGGCTGTGGAACCCGAAGGAAGAAAAGCTCTCCCTCTACCGTGCAAAGAACGAGACGCAACTGGATCACTGGATGCGCAGCCATGGACGTTTCCTTGGCGAGTTCATCCCGATCTGGCAGATGAAGTACCTGCCAAAAGAACACTTCACTGTCGACGAGAACGAGCATGTGATCAACATCTTCCAGCGCAGTCGTTTCATGCGCTTGGAACCAAAGCACAACACACGCTTCCCGACGATCAAGGGCATCATCTGCCACATGCTGGGTGTCACACCCGACAATGATCCGGACAAGCTCTTCGACCACTGGATCAACTGGTTTGCCTGCATCTTTCAGCGGCAAGAGAAGCCCACCACATCCTGGGTCATGCAGGGTACGCAAGGTACCGGCAAGGGCTATGTGTTCAACAAGATCATCTCGCAGCTACTGGGCAGTATGAATGCTGCCTCTATGCTGGCTGCGAACGTCGAGGATGACTTCAACGGCTGGATGGAGAACATTCTGTTCGCCTTCATCGATGAGGTGGATGTCGACGACTTCAAGGAGAAAGGTCGCGTCGGTGCCAAACTGAAGAATCACATCACTGAACCGACGATACCTATTCGCCACATGCGTCGTACAGCCTATGACGCAGTGAACACATGCTGCTTCATGTTCAGCTCGAACATGCCGCAACCTGTACACATCCCTGAAGGTGATCGGAGATACAACGTGGGTGAGTTCCAAAGCAAGAAGCTGCCGCGACCTGACGACAGCGTGGTGAACGCAGAACTTGAAGCCTTCGCTCAGTTCCTGCTGGCACACAAGGCGGATATCGTACAAGCGAATACTATCGTGCACACCGAGGCACGTACCAAGATTCAGCGCCTGGGTGTCACCAGCCTTGTTGAAACCTGTCAGATGATCATGGACGGTGACTTCGAGGCTCTCTGGATGGCACGCCCTGATGAGAAACTGCTGAACGAGTCGGGGATCATGAACGAGCACACGACGAACGCTGCGGCGTACATCCTGTTGCTCAAAGAGATTGCTCGTACCGATTTCGACGACAAGATTACCCGCGATGAGCTGCTCATCATGCTGCAGTACAACGTGGGGAACATGCCGAAGACGCCGAACAAGTTCACCAGCTTACTGCGTCACAACAACATCTCGTTGAAACGTATTCGCAAGAACAACGTGCTTGGCTATGGGATTCAAGTGGACTGGAAAGTCTCGGCAGAACTTCGTCGAGAACTCGAAGCCTCTCTGAACCTATCGAAAAAGAGACTGAAAGTCGTCGGAGGGAAGAAATGACCATCGAAAACGTAAAGCTCAGTGACCTGGGCATCGCGCTCATCCTGAGTGAGCAGGAATACCGGGCACTTCAACTGCAAGAGAGACGCTGGCGTGAACGCCGACGCGAGGCAGACGACATGCTGAATCAGATTCACAACCAGCAGGATCAAGTTCTCAAAAACATCATCGCTATCAAGGAGCAGATATGAAACATCGTCACATCACGTCCCGCACGCCCCGTAACGAGTGCCCTGGCTATCACACCCCCGACGCGCCGAAGAGCACATCCGGTGGCGGCTATCCGCACAAGCAACCGTTCAACATTCGCAAGAAGGAGAAATAAGCATGTCAAACGCTCTCTTCGCAGCCATAGCTGCACTCATCGCAACTACGGGTGAAAAAGTCCAAGACTTCGTCCCGCGCTTCTCATTCAACCATGGCACGCCCTCGCGCCGTGTACGTAGCGCCGGAAAGCGCGGCCAGGCTGGTGACAAGATGGCCCGGCATGCAGACGAACAGCGCCTGGGCACATGTCACGGTATCAGCTACCCGATGAAGGTCACACCCCGTATGGCACGTGCAGCGAAGAAGCGCATGTCGTTGCAGTCCTGATCTTTCGCGCAGTTTCTATATAGGGACAGAAACTGAAAGTAAACTGCACGCAAACACACAAGGAACTGAAATGAAAAAGCTCAGCACTGGCGACGACTCAACGCTGAAGAATTACCGCAAGCTGGCGTCAATGGTATTTGGCGCAGACAGCCCACAGGTCAAATACCTCGACGAAGAAATCGCAAAATCACCGAACGGTGAAAACGAAGAAGTTATCGCTGACGAAGGCCAGGTGCTCTACCTACTTGGGAGTCTGTCATGATCAAATCAATTGACCCTGACAAGCTCACCAAGTTCATCAAGTCCCTCCGACGCCTCGCCAAGGAGGTAGACGATAATGGTCTGGACAGCATCAACATCGAAGATGGTGAGCTGGCTTACATGCTCAACTACGCAGCAAACCTGCTGGAGAACAAGAAATGAAACCACTCGTGATCTATCACGCCAACTGCACCGACGGCTACGGCGCTGCGTTCGCAGCATGGCTCAAGCTGGGCGACGAGGCTGAATATCTGCCGATGAATTACGGCGAGAGCTTCGAATGGCCCGAAATGACAGGTCGTGAGATTTACATCCTCGACTTCAGTTTCCCCCGCGAAGTAATGGAGATGTTCTTCGCTCGCGCCAAGCGCGTCGTCTGGCTCGATCACCACAAGACTGCGTTCGAGATGTGGTGCAGCACTGAACGAGAACACTTCATACTCAATGACACGACAGATAACGTGATCATCCTCGACAACAACAAGTCCGGCGCTCTCCTCGCTTGGGAATACTTCCACCCCGGCACCGAAGTCCCGATGCTGATCCAGCACATCGACGACCGCGACCGCTGGCAGTGGAAGCTTGCCGGTTCGGCTGAGATTCATGCAGCACTAAGTAGCTACCAACCGTGGAGCTTTGAGCAGTGGCAAAAACTCATTTTGCTACAAGAACACATTCACATCTATCACCAAGGCACCGCCATCCTCCGCGCCCAGAAGCAGCACGTCGAGCGCATGGCGAAGCAGGCGAGGGAATGCAGAATTATCTTCGATGCCAACTCGGCTGCATCAGATGGTGCATCAGGCCTCGCCGTCAACTCATCAATCCACCAAAGTGAGGTCGGGCATGAACTGGCAAATGCTTCTGGTACTTACGGCCTTGTGTATTACATCAGCAGTGATGGGCGCGTGCGCTGCAGCCTTCGCAGCAATGGTGAATATGACGTTTCTGCAATTGCCAGCAGCTTCGGTGGGGGCGGTAATCGGAACGCTGCTGGTTTTGAAACTGACATCGAAACGCTGATGGAATGGATCAAATGACAAAAGAGGCCATTCCCAACACAATCGAAGAACTTTTCCTCGTCGCTGAAAACGACAGAGAATTCTACGACACGGTTCAGCCAGCAGCAGCAGACCGATTCTTTCAGCACACAATAAACGGCAGCACTTTCAGAGAAATCTGTGTACAAGGCTCTGACCAATCTGTTCAGAGGATATAACGGCTCTGCTTATCAGTACGTCACGTCAAAGGCTTGCGTGTACTTCGCTTGTCGATACGCGCCTGCTTCGAAATCCAGAGGATGGTGTCGTGCTCGAATAGCCGATGGTTTTGCAGAGTATTCGATACTGCAAGCAATGGTACTGGAAAGCGACATATCCACGCTTGTAAACAAGCAAGGCGAAATGAAGGACCTCGCATCAAAAGTTTCAACCAGGCTTTTCCTGCAGGACTGGGTAAACGAAGGGGACCAACCCTGGGCACAACCTACAGGCGAATTTCAAACTGCCGCACAAAACCTCACACAAATTTTCAAGGAGCCAATCATGGCAAACAACGCACCGATCTTCGAAATCAAAACCTTCATCCGTGGCACTGATGCAACAACCCTGAACAACGAGGCAATCTTCAGCGTCATCACTGAAGCCGAAGCTCGCATCGAACAACTCAACAAGATCGAACACAAACCGAAGGCACTCAAGGACGAGATCGAAGCGCTTCAACTCGGCTTGCAGAACATCGTCACCTTCGTTGACGGGCGATCCTGAACTCTGATACGCTCTGCGATTCTCTGTGCGAGGCAGTAAGATGACAAAATCCACGATCCCCAACTGGTCTTTCTCCAGGCTCACCGTGTACGAATCATGCGCGTATCGTGCGCGACTCGCATCCATCGACAAGGTGCCTGATCTACAACCCAAGACCGCTGCGGATCGTGGTACTGCCATTCACCAGGAGGCCGAAGATTATGTCACTGGAAAAGCCGCCCTCACCGCCAACCTCCGTCATTTCAATGAAGACCTCTCCTCCCTCGCGAGACACTATGCCGAGGGGCGTGTCGTTTGTGAGGAGGAATGGGGTTTTGACAATCAATGGCGTGTTGCTCCTTGGAAATCAGCGTGGCTCAGGCTTAAATGCGACACAGTGTGCCACCTTACAAAGCAGCATGTCGCAGTGGTTGATTTCAAAACCGGCAAACGATTCGGCAATGAAATAAAACATGCCGAGCAATTACAACTCTATGCACTGTGTGCTCTGATCCGCTACCCGGACGTTGAGCAAGTGACATGTGAGCTGTGGTACATCGACCACAACGAGCTGGCTTCCTTCGTCATGCATCGCCGTCAACTCTCACGCTATCTGAAGATTTTCGATCAGAGAGGCGTGAGACTTACGACGGACACCACGTTCAAACCGAACCCGAACATCTTCTCTTGCAAATACTGCCCGTACAGCCCTGACAAACAAGGCGACTGCAAGTTCGGCATCTCTGTATCGGGTCAGCAGACCTCTGTGGTCAAGCCGATGAACTTCGTCAAGACGGGCAAGGCGACCAAGGCCGACAAGATGTTTGGGGATGACGACTTGAAGAGATTCCTATGAAAAAAATAACAGCAATGAAGCATCAGCTTCAATCCCTCGCATTCATGAAGGGAAAGAAAGCTGTTTTCGATATGAGCGATCCTGGCACTGGCAAGACCTTTGTCGAGATCATGGACTTCGCTGACCGACGCAAGAAGCGCGGCGGCTGTGCCTTGGTAGTTGCTCCGAAATCATTGCTGCAAGCGGCATGGGCCAACGACGTAAAGAAGTTTGCCCCACATCTGAAAACCAGCATCGCATGGGCACACTGCCGTGATGATGCATTCAACGTCGATGCAGACATCTACATCATCAACGTCGATGGCGTGAAAGACCTGTTGAAGAAACCTGCCTCCTTCTGGAAGCGATTCAAAGGCGGCACGATCATCTTCGACGAGAGCACTGCATTCAAGCACCACACGAGCAAGCGCAGCTCAGCTGCACGCAAGATCGTAAAGTATTTCGAGTACCGACGCACTATGAGCGGTACGCCTACCAGCAACGGCATCTGCGACATTCACCACCAAGTACTGCTGCTCGACGATGGCAAACGCCTGGGTCAATCCTTCTACAGTTTCCGCAACGCAGTGTGCATACCGGAACAGACCGGGCCTTCTGCCAACATGCTGAAATGGATCGACCGACCCGGTGTTGAAAACACGGTGATTGGTCTGCTCTCCGACATTGTGATTCGTCACAAGTTTGAGGACTGCATCGACATCCCACCCAATCATAAATACGCGCTGAACATCACACTCAGCCCGAAGCACAGGAAGCTATATGACGAGCTTGAAAAAGAGTCCTTCCTTGAATTCAGCACGACCACCATCACAGCGATCAACGGCGCTGTCCTTGCGACGAAACTGCTTCAGGCGGCGAGTGGTGCCGTATATAACAATGACGGCGGGTATTCATCCTTCGCAACTGATCGCTATGAGCTTGTTCTCGACCTTGTAGAAGCACGTAAGCACAGCATCGTCTTCTATCACTGGGAGCACCAGCTCGAAGAATTACTGAAAGAGGTCAAGAAACGCGACATCACCCACAAAGTGTGGGACGCAGATCACCCTGAGATTGAGCACCAGTATCAACAAGGATTCTTCCAGGTGCTCTTCGCTCACCCGCAGTCTGCTGGTCATGGTCTGACACTGACCAAGGGCACCGCTACGATCTGGGCTTCTCCTACGCCAAACCTTGAACACTACCTGCAAGGTCTGAAGCGTATTGACCGTATTGGTCAAAAAGAAAAGACCGAGACGATTGTCATCGTAGCCGAGGGCACTCGTGATGAACGCATCTGGCAAATGATGCAGGACAAGAAAGTTCGTATGGATCAACTGTTCGACGCAGCAGAAGCACTGTGATCTACAGCCGCCTGAATATTTCAGATCGATGGTGTGCGAATTGTCGCAGCTATCGCCCTTTGAAGAACGGCGATTACGTCAAGGCTAATAGGGGTAAAACACACCGCTGGTTCTGCGAACTGTGCTTGACGAGTTGGAAAGAAAAACTCATATCAGCGGAAGCTTTACTCATGCAGTTAATGATGGGGAAGTCGAAGGAGAGTTCTCAGCTATGAAGGACTATCGCGTAACAGTTAAGGTCAGAAATAATCGACTCTTAAAAGCAATTGAAGAGTCCGGTGGCACGCCTGGTCAAAAATGGTGTGATGCAAATTATCTGAGCTACACGAAAGTAAACGAATTAATCAATATGACGCGTAGTCCAATAACGTCGTATGGGGCATTAAGCCCTATTGCAACTCAACTATGCGACCTACTCAATAAGGTGCCAGAAGACCTTTGGAGTGCAGAACAACTGCACCCATTGGAAAAGAACTTTGCTGAAATGGAAATGAGTCACGAACAATTAGCGGCACTACTACCATCAGAACAACAATCCTATGAATTAGATATTAGTGAATTCGAAAATAAACAAGTTGCACAACAATTACTTGATGTTTGCACAGAAGCGCTAACACCTCGCGAACGTCAAGTGCTGCACTACCGATTTACGGAAGATATGTCACACGTTGAAATAGGAAAAATACTTGGTGTATGTAGAGATCGCATTATTCAGATTGAAGCAAAGGTTCTACGCAAATTACGCTCTGGAACAAGGTTAAAAAAACTATCACCTCTACTGGCCGCATATGCCGCGTAACTACATCCTGCACCCAAAGCAGCAACGCCAGGGCATGCGTACCAACTACACCATAAACAAACATTTCTGGGCAAGCGTACGTGCTGCTGCCCAATTGATCGTTATGGCGTTAATCGGTTTACTGATCTGGAACACCACTGCACTTTCTCAAGCCATCTACGAAGAGTACTCGCAGCGAGATAAGGCCGAGCAGCTCATCATTTCCTGCTTGCGGCATGGCGCTGCTTACTTCAACAACGAACTGCACCTTTGCCGACCAGCGAATGTGTGGATCGAAAAAGGAAAGGATTTGAAATGACTACAGGCTCATTCAAACACGCACTGAACGACGGTGAAGTCGAAGTCTTCTTCCAGTACAAGTGGCCGTACGCTTCGTCCGCAGAGATCACCAAGATTATGTTCGAAGGCGTTCGTGTCAGCGACATCCTGCACCCGGAAGACTACGAGTACCTGCAGGACCGCATGTATGACGAAGCGGAGAAGCACAAGCACGAAGAACTGGTATGCGCAGCCGAGGCTGCATGGGAACGTGAGCGTGACGACGCGATGATGGGAGAACTGACATGAAAATGCCACCGAACTACTGGCCCCTGGCCGCACATCGCCAAGCGCGTCGACAATCAGCAAGTCTCATACGCGCCAAACGATATCTGCAAAAACGAGGTATCAGTGCGCACAGCGTTGGCAGCAAGTTCGAGTACAGCCAAGCGCCAAAGGTGTTGGTATGAACTTCACCCAACTCGCGCACCACTACGCCAGCACTCATAAGCCCGAAGTGACAAGGGCTGTTGCTACGCAGAACAAGCGAGTGTCGACGGGGTTTCTACAAAAGACGCTCGATAAGTACGAGCAGGTTATGCGGGGTAAAGGCTGGTTTCATACCGACCGACTGGCAGGGCTTGTAGGTACTGACAAGTACAGCGCAAATCTGATACTGAAGCGTATGCGTGCCGCCGGAATTGTCGAACTTGACGACTCAGGCAAGAACGAACGCGGTAGACCGCTGTATCGTTGGCAGTGGATAGATCAACGGGGCTAATCAACCAAGGCTGCAGTCGGGAAAACTATGGCCTGCCCCACCCTTCAACGCCGGGGTGCCACTACTTAGAAGTTGCTGGAGGTAGCGGATTGGATCACCCCGGCACCAGATAGGAGAGAAGTGTGATGGAAGGTTATCCAGCAAAACGGGACTGGAAGCGTGAGTGCAAGGAACTCGAAGCCCTCGTCGCCCAACAAGCTGCGGTAATTGAGCAGATGCGCGAGGCACTTCAAGTTGCTGAACGTAATAATCCGGACAAAGTGCTTGTGACTGTCTTTAGCAAAGCCCTCGCCCTCCAACCATGCCCGGAAGTGCTGAACAAGGTACGGGCTGATGCGGTTCGGGAACTGTATAACTGGTACATGGATCAAGACGTGTTTGACCATCTCGGTGAGGCAGCTATTGAAACTTTTATCGCACAGCGCATCGAGAAGGGAGAAGCGTGATGGCAATCGTTCTAATCAACGAAATCCCGACAGAAGTCGGTAGCGGCGCAGATGAAATCCTTAGGCTCAGGGAAGAACTAAAGGTTCTATATGCGACCAACAATAACCATGTAGAAGTAAGAGTCAAACTTCGAGAAGAACTCGCCGCTTGGAAAGAAGGCCACACAAAAGAAAAGTTGTCAGCAATTGAGTGGGCAGGCAAGTGTCAAGAACTGCAAGAACAACTCGCAACGCTCAAGGCTGAACTGGACAAATCAACCGATAGAACGCGCTTTTGCAGCACATCCTAACCTTGATTTAGATATTGAGTTCGCCATGCAGAAGGAGAACGGGAAATGACTGACGAAGACAAAGAGTATTTGATTTCAGTGATCGAGTCGCAGATTGCCCGTTGGTGTGACTTTACAGGTTTTAGTGGTGACGGTGTGCTGGCGACAAGAATTGCGAATGCGCTCGAAAGCGAGTTTGCGTTTATAGCCTACAAGGAGAAGCAACCATGAGCAAACGTATTTATCCGGTATCTGATGCTCAAATGCGAAGAGACGCAAACAACAATAGGGGATACAGCGACCGTGTTGAGAGAATGGAGGTTGCACTTAAAGCTCGATACGGAGAAGCGTACAAGCGTTGGCCTGAAGACTACTTGGTAAAACCAGCCTTTGACGTGTGGAAGTAAGCGGAGAAAACAGAATGAACACCGAAATAAAAAAACCGATCGAGGATGCGGCGAAGCTGCTTGGTCTTGAAGTGGTTGATTGGCGCGGAAGCACTCCGGTTGCAGTTGATAACCAAGGGCTGTTGCATGGATTCAACCCACTCGACCCAGAGCGCGGTGATCTGATGAAGGTGGCGGAGGCTGCGGAGTTGGAGATTCGATTTAATCTGCTGTCTGTCGTTTTCTATGGGCCGGCAGGGTTGCAAGTGATGATCCCGTTTGAGAAAGGCGACTACCAATCCCTCGCTCTTGCTGTGCTTCGTGCAGCCTCGGCTGTGTTGAAATCGAGAGGAGAATAAGAATGAGCATTACTTCGGACAGAATACGCGAACAAGGATTTTTCCACGCTCTTGCAGACGATGCTGCGGATGAAATAGATGCGCTGGAGAAGGAAAATGCAAAGCTGCGAACATTAATTGAATTGATCTTCTCCTCGACGCTTCCATACAACGGCGAAGAGGCGACATTCAGTGATGCAGTTACTGACATGTGGAAAGAACTGAAAGAACTGACTGAAGAGGAGAGACAGAATGCTGAGTTTTGAAGAAATTGAAGATTGTTTCCCGAATGGGGCGGTATCGCTACCAGACGGCTGGATAGGAGTAACGGCACAGTGGATGCACGACCTTGCCCGAGCAATCGAAGCCGAAGTGCTGCCGGAAGGTTGTGTTGCTGTGCCGCGCATCGTAACTCCAGCCATCGAGGCGGTGTATGGCAACGACAGCGGGGCTTACGGCACCGCGCAAGAACTGCACGACGCAATGATCGCAGCAGCACCGAAAGCGCAAGAATGCAGTTGCCAGCAAGGTCAAATGTGTTTGGTCTGTGACCCCGACATTGCGCAATCGAAGCCAGCGCAAGCCGAGAAGCAAGAGCCGGTGAAGGATGAGCCGGTTGCTTATCTTGCTGGCATGTACCGCAGCGTTATTGAAGGTAAGGCGGAAAATATCCCACTAGGGGCCACAATCAGTTTCATCAATATGGGATGGAAGAATCAGATTGAACTCTACACCCACCCACAACCTGACCTCACGGCAGAAGTGGAGAGGCGATGATTGATTTTCTGAGAGAGGCATGGGCGCTGGCGAAGAAGAAACGCGCCGAGCGCCGAGACAGCGACGAGAAGGCTGCGATAGCAAAGGTGTTCAACGACCGCTACACCTACAGGCACGAATACCGGAAGGATTGCGGACGGTTTGAGAACTTCACACGGCGGGGCTATGCGTGGATGTGCCCTGAGTGCAACGCCGTTCACGCACCAACGGACTGCTCCGGACTGACGGGTTTGCAGTACCCGCGATGCTGCGGAACTGGCGAAGGGCACCGACTTCATGATGGCATTAGGACGTGATGCCCAACGCTAGCGTAACCGGCCTTGCGCCGGAGAAAGAGTGTGAGAAATGAGCGAGATTATCGCGCAAGGTCCGGTTGACGTAAATGTTATGCCCGAACCTGTTTGTGACGTGCGCGGAACCAAGCGCCGAAAATGGCTTAACTGGTACGGAAAGGATTGGGAGCGTCATGCAGTTGGAACGACCCTTTACCTTGACGCTGACGTTTCGCGGTTGATAGTAGAACGCGACTACTGGAAGCAACAGGCCGAATCGCTAGCGCGAACAGTAATGATGGACCAGACAGCACACGATGCATAACGCTGGCGTAACCGGCGCGTAGCGAAGCGGAGCGTCCGCGTTGACGCAAATGTTAGGCATAGGGGAGTGAAGATGAAACCGAATGCAGCACTGGAAGCGCGAATACAAGCCGCTTACTCGGCAGTACCCGAATACGTCCGCGACGACATTTATGAGGCCGCGAAGTGGGCGAAGGAGACGTTGATGAACCGTGAAGGCGCTGGGCATCAGATTTACGTGTCGGCAGCGCGGAACGGGTTGGTGTGCTGTTCCTTCGCCAAGGTGGAATGGGCCGGCGACCACTGCGGGCGCGGAATGGAGCACGGCGCGGAAGCCATTGTGATGGCAGTGTGCGAGTACATGAATGGTGCCTAACGTGAAGTTGAGGCGCGGCGCAGAAGAGTAACCACGGAGCGCCGCTTATAAACCGTCGCCTCGAACGTAGGGTTAGAGCGCGGCGTTTGATCGGAGAATTGTATGAACCTACCAGAACCAACAGCATATATGTGGGTTGAAGCGTGGAAAGACACCGATACGCCCTATGGTCCAGGCGACTACAACGAAGAGGTTGTTTTTGATACGAACCCGCCAATTGACGGCACGTATCACTCGAAGCTCTACACCGAAGAACAGGTGCTAGAGATGCTGCGCTCTAACTAGAAGTAGACGTCACTTTTGACGTATACGCTGGACAACGCGGCGCACCGAAACACAACTGGCACAAGGCTTTCGGGCCGAGTGTCTGATTATTTACGAGGATATTGGACATGAATAAAGAAACACGAGACTGGCTAAAACTGCTGGCGGTAATCGTTTCGTCCAGCGTGCTGCTTATGTTTGCGATTCCTCCGGTGGAATATGCTTTCAAGATGTGGGAGGCGTACTGGAAATGACCATGGACAAACTATTCGACGGTAGCGACGCGCATCTGTTGCCGGGTAATGCGGAGTTGATTCAGCGGTTGCGCAAAGGTTACGGCGATATGTACTTGGAAGCAGAAGCCGCCGACGCCCTTGAAGCGGCGGATAAGCGGATAGCGGAACAGGCTGAAGAAATCTCCAAGCTCAGGATGAAGCACCTTTATACCTGCGGCACCACGCACCCGGAAATGTATAAGACAGAACTGGATTATGCGAATCAGCGTATAGCGGAACTGGAAGCCGCAATAATTGGGTGGAAGGCTGACCAGAAGGAGAACATGGCTACCGCTGTAGAAGAATGCAAACGGGCGAACGAAGCCGAGCGCAAGCTGGCCGTTGCGCGTGAGGCGTTTGAAGAACTGGGCAATTGGGACGGTGATCTTGTACTGAAAGACTTCTGCGAGGGCGTACTCGCACTGATCGGAGAAGATTCTTGAAAAAACAAAACTGCATCTTTGACATTGAAGTCATCGGCAAAGAAAAACCTGTCTTCCTCGTCTGTGTAGAGAACACGACGACCAATGAACAGCATGCGTTCTGGGCGCACAAGAGAGGTCATGCTGCCAATCTCGAAGCGCTTCTCAACACAAAGGGTCTTAACTTCATCAGCTTCAACGGTGAGCGGTTCGATGGCCCCCTACTCGCTGCCTACATCGCTGGTCATGATGCGGATAATCTGAAGATCATCGCGCAAGAAATCATCGAGAATGAATTGATGCCTTGGGAGGCCCTGGCATTCGCCAAGGTGCAGCCGCTGGACTTCGATCATATCGACTTGATCAACGTGGCTCCAGGGGTGATGACTTCGCTCAAGATTTACATGGGGCGTATGCACTATCCATCATTGATCGACATGCCCTTCCATCACGATACTGATCTGACACCCAAGCAGCTTCCAGTCGTCGAGAACTACTGCATGAACGACCTGGGTGGCACACGTGCCCTGATGAACATGCTCAAGGAAGAGCTGCAGCTTCGTGAAGAGATGTCTGAGCAGTATGGACTCGATCTGCGTAGCAAGTCCGATGCACAGATTGCCGAAGCGATCCTGAAAAAGAAGTGCATGATCTCCGGCAAGCAGCGCATGCCCAGTGGTGTGACCTACAAGGCACCAGCCTTCATTCAACCAAAGTCTGGCGTTCTCAAAGACCTTTTGTTCGACACCGAGCAGGAGACTTTCAAGATCAACTACATGAACGGCTCGCCCATAGAAGCTGAGTGGATGGAGCAGCCTATTCAAATCAACAACGGAGTGTACAAGTATGGACTGGGTGGACTACACAGTCAGCATGACGTTTGTTTCCATGACTGTGCTACCGATGAGTATCTCATCTCGGACTTTGACGTTGCCTCCTATTACCCATCAATCATGCTGGCCTGTGATTACGCACCCAGACTGGGTTTGAACAAAGGTGAACTCTTCCTTGAAGCCTACCGTGAAATCTACAACACACGTATGGCTGCGAAAGAAGCTGGCGACAAGAAAACAGCAAACTCGCTGAAGATTGTTCTTAACGGCACCTTCGGCAAGCTGGGCAGCTCGTACTGCTCGTTCTACTCACCCGATCTGCTGATCGCTGTCACCCTCACCGGCCAGCTTAATCTGCTGTGTCTGATTGACGACCTGGAGCGTACGAAAGGTGTTCGTGTGCTCTCGGCAAACACAGACGGCATCATGGTGGGTTATCCAAAGAACAAGCGTGACGCTGTGTTGAAGACGATTGCTGCAAATGCCAAGCGGACCAAGTTCATTTACGAAGAAACGCCTTACGCCAAGGTAGCGATGAAGGATGTGAACAACTACATCGCGATCACCACCGATGGCAAGGTAAAAGCAAAAGGTTTGTACGCTGACAGTGGTCTGATGAAGAACCCGACCATGGAAGTCTGCTCATTGGCCACGCGTCAGTATCTGATCGACGGCACGCTGCCTGAGAAATTTATCGCCAAGCACTCGCGGTCGATCAAGAATTTCAAAGACTTCCTGGCTATTCGCAGTGTGAAAAAGCCCGGTGGTGTGCAGCATCCTCGCACAGTAATCGTCGATGACTGGAAGCTTCTGAACGACTTCGGTACAAAGGACAACATCTGGTATAGCGAGACCACTGACAAGAAAGAGAAACGGAAGTCTCGCCCACATGCTTACGCTGTCGGTGTAGGCGGTGAACCCTTTGGCCGTGTCGCTCGCTGGTACATGACGACACGGGTACTGCCTCCGATTACCTATGTCGAGTCTGGCAACAAGGTTCCAAAGACTGAAGGCGCGAAGCTGTGTATGATCCTGCCGACAGCAATACCTGCTGATCTGAATCGTCAGTGGTACATCGACGAGACATATAACATTCTTGCCGACATTGGAGTTTTGAAAAATGAGCAATGAAAAACAACGTGAGCGACTCTTACATATTCTGACAGATGCACCGTTCGAGATTCTTCTGAACGCTGTCGAGGATTACAAGGCGTTCAAGATCAGACAGTCGGAAGCAACCAACGCTGTCTTCAAGTACTTCGGTGACGGCAAGGCCAAGCAGGAAGTGACTACCCCCTCGCCCACTGTCGAAGTCCCTGCTCCGAAGGATGATGCGAAGCTTATCGCCTGCCCCGGCACCCCTACCGCCAAGATCGGTGGCGAGACTGAGGCAGCGGTAATGGCGCATCTGCGCGGTGGCCCGGATACACTGCAGAACCTCGCAGTGGCTATGGGTCGCAATGAAGCTGTAGCAACAGGTCTTCTCGCTCGGCTACATGCGAAGAAGAAAATCGGATACCGCTCTGACAAAAAGTATTGCGCACTCTAAATCACTCTGATACAATCTGTATCAGATTCTTATACGATTCGTACAAGGAGAAAACAATGGCTACAAAAGAACCACCCCTCGGCACGGTCATCGACAAGCTCGACGATCTGCGTGAAGTGAAGCGCAAGCTCGGTGAGCAGATCAAGGCCGCTGAGAAGGACTACAACGATCTCATGGCCAAGCTCCAAGACCGTCTGCTCAAGGAGGGTATGGACAAGGCCACCGGTAAGAAAGCCACTGTCTCAATCTCCCGTGTGGTCGTGGCCAACGTGGTCGACTGGGATGCGGTCTACAAGTTCGTCAAGAAGACCGGCAACTTCCAACTGTTTCAACGTCGCATCTCTGACCCGGCGTTCAGGGAACTCGCAGAAGCAAAAGGCGGGGTTCCAGGTCTTGAGGCATTCACCAAAGTCGGACTCAATCTGACATCACTGAAGTAAAGGAGCATCACCATGGCAACCAAGCCGAAAAGTACTGCCGTACCAAAAGCAAAATCCACCGCTGTCTCGACCAACGTGATGTCCTCGATGGCGCAAGACATGGAAGACCTCCGCAGTCGTTTGACGAAGGTCAGCGGTGATCGTATCAAGATCAGCAACAAGCAGTTCACGTTGCCGTCCGGTGACATTCTGGACTTCCTCGATGTCGTGATCGTCGACTTCGTGTACACCAACAAGTACTACGAGGGTGCATACGAGAAGGACAACATTGTCCCGCCGAACTGTTTCGCAATCCATCAGGAACCGACTGGTATGGTGCCGTCTGCCAACTCGCCGGATGTCCAGTGCGAAGACTGCAACAAGTGCTGGGCAAACCAGTTCGGCTCGTCGGGTAAGGGTAAGGCTTGCCAGAACCGCCTGCTGATGGCCGTGCTGCCTGCTGATGCTGGCCCCGACACTCCGTTCGCCATCCTCGACATCTCGCCCACTGCTGTGAAGCCGTTCAGCGCGTATGTCAGCTCGGTGGCTCGTGGCCTGCAGCGTCCGCCGTACGGTGTCATCACTCACGTCGAGTGCAACCCGTCGACCAAGCACGATGTGTGCGTGTTCTCCGATCCGCAACCGATTGAAGACATGGAATTCATCGAGATGGTTCGTGGCCGTCGCCAAGAGGCAATCGAGCGTCTGTCGGTGGAGCCGGATGTCGCAGCTATCAACGCCGCCAACGATGCGAAGCCTGCTCGTGGCAAGGCTGGGCTGAAGGCACCTGTGAAGCGTCGTGCTTAACGAATGGCGCATCTCTGAAGCACTGACTTCTGTCCGTCGTCTGATGGGTGTTCTCCAACAGATGACGGACGAGGAGTTGATCGAAGCAATCAAGCTTGAGGAGGCTTCGCTTCGCCGCAAACACATCCTCGAAAAGTTGTATCGTCAATCCCGCGTGCTTGCACGTAAAACGCATCAAGCCAATATCAAGGAGAAAATCCATGGCCCGTAGCAAATCTGTTGTTCTGACCCCGGCTGAAAAGAAAGCCGCCCTCGCCAACCTGAAGGCCGAAGCAAAGGCTACTGCTGCCGAAGTCAGCGCCATCGCGAAGACCCGCAAGGGTGTTCTGAAGGCTCGTGCTGCCGAAGACAAGGCGCACGACAAGGCCCTGGCTGCTGCTGAAAAGGCAGATGTGAAGGCCGCTGCTGCTCTGGCCGCTGCCAAGGCGTAATGCTCCGCGTGGTCGGCTGCGCGTAATCAGCCGACGCCCATCACACTTGGAGATAAAGATGGCAACATCAAAAAAAACTCCTGTCAAAGAAGCAACGAAACATGACGCTTCCAAGGCAACCCTCGGTCTCATCCCGCAATCGGCTCTAATACAAGAAGCGCTCGTCATGGCATATGGCGAGAATAAATACGGGCGAGACAACTGGCGCGGTGGCATGGCGTGGTCACGCCTCATCGACGCTGCACTTCGTCATACCCTAGCGTTCAATGCGGGTGAGACATTCGACAAAGAAACCGGTATTCATCACCTCGCACACGCACGCTGTAATCTTGCGTTCCTGATTGAGTACATGACCACGCATCCTGAACTGGATGACCGGTATGTCAAGCAAACCTGAGACAGTCTTCATCGCTTCAGTGAACAAGCTGCTCCCTTTGAAGCGATTGAAGATGTGCACGGCTGCGCGTGCCTTGGTTCACGAAAGCCAGTACATCCATTACGAAAAGATGAACAACCCATATAGCGCAGGCACTGCTGATGGCTGGTACAGCGGCAATGCAGGTGACCTGTGGGTTGAATACAAGAACCTTCCGCGAATACCGCAACGCGGAATCGTTGACCCCATGAAGCTGCTCAGCGCATTACAGGCTGATTGGTTGACTGGTCGATATGATGAAGGTCGGAATGTGGCAGTGATTATTGGCTGTCCGTCTGGCGGTGTGCTCCTGAGAGACAGGTTGTGGGAATCTTCCATGACCGCAAAGGAGTACGTCTGTCTTTTGCGTACTAGGCAGGGCCTCGCTGCTTGGATCAAGGAGCAAACAACGAGGTAGTCAGATGATTCGTCTACTGATGTCAGCAGCTAAAGTTGCTGGTTTAACGTACTCGATTCTGTCAACAACCGTCCTCATTGGCGTTCTCGTTCATGGAACGTACAAGGCGATTAAACGGAAATGAGTTTTGATGGCGATGCCGGGAAACTGGCATCGCCAGTTCTTTCTCTAGGAGGCAATAATGGCACACATGATTGAAACAATGGCGTACGCTGGACAAGTTCCGTGGCACGGTCTCGGTAACAAGGTCGAGGACAACATCGCCCTCGAAGATTTTCAGAAGGAAGCAGGTTTGGACTGGACCGTGAGTAAGCGCCCGGTGAAGTACTGCGAGGAAGGTAGCGCGGACTACATGCGCACCTTCCCAAAGCGCTTCGTCATCGCTCGCGATACGGACGACAAACCCTACTCCGTTGTGTCTGACCGCTACAAGCCGGTACAGCCGAAACAGGTCTTCGAGTTCTTCCGTGATCTACTCTCGATGCACAACATGAAGATGCACACCGCAGGCTCGCTCATGGACGGTGGCCGCATCTGGTGTCTCGCTGAAACGGGCGATGTGCACAAGGTACTCGGCCAGGATCGTGTCGACGGCTACCTGCTGCTCAGCACGTCCTACGATCTGACGCTCTCTACTCTCGCTCAGTTCACTTCCGTCAGAGTCGTGTGTAACAACACGCTGCAGCAGGCACTGGGTAACAGCACTGGCCGAGTGACGATTCCGCATGCATGTGACTTCCGCCCTGACGAGATCAAGGCTCAGCTCGGCATTGGACGTGAACAGTGGGAGACCTTCACCAAGACGCTCGATGTGTTGGCCAAGATCAAGCTTGATACGGCCAAGGCTACCGAGATCATGGACAAGGTGTTCAAGATGCCAGAGGACATGCAGGCACGCACACTCGACCCGGATCGCATCCACGTCGACAACGTGATCCAGATGTTCAAGGATCAGACGTTCATCGGTGCTGATCTTGCCGGTGATACCGCCTGGGGTCTGATCAACTCGGTCACCGAGTACGTGGATTTCAAGAAGCGTGCGCGGAACCAGAACAACCGCTTGAATAGTGCGTGGTTCGGCGACGGTGCGCAGCTCAAGGTGCGTGCGATGAACGAGCTTGTCGCGCTGGCAGCATAAGGAGAATGACATGGGCTACTACGTTGAGTACGACATCGCTGTGACGATTCCGGCAGAAAGAGCGCCGGAAGTAATCGCAGCTATCAACGCCCTGCATGACCCGGAGCTAATGGCTTCACAGAGTCATGCGGGTACTTATCAAGGTGGAGTACGCACCCACGTCCGCTACTCATGGACGGACAATCCGCCTCCAGGCGGTTTCACCACAATGGAAGAAGCCTTCTTGGCATGGCGCTTTAATCTTTATTCCACGAATGAAGGGTCTCAATTTTCATTCACATGGTGTGGTGAAAAATGTGGAGACGAAGAGCATTTCTTCCGCGCATTGGCACCGTTTGCTAACGGCTCTATCTATGCTCGTGGTGAGGACGGAGCAGAGTGGGGCTATCAGTACAAAGACAGCGAGATGCGTGAACTTCAGTGCATCAAACAATGGGTATCTAGTTAGGAGGCACAATGTCCGCATACATCTGCAACCCCGAACACTTCGGCATCCTCGCCGCGTTCGCAATCCAACGCAGTTGCGCCGTCCGCGAATGGTGCAGAACAGTCATCGGCAACGACATCGAAACAGCTCAGGCGGTGGCTCGTGGTCTGGCTCGCGAGAACATTCGTTCGGTCGCTCATCGCTACCCGGACGACGAGTCAGGCTCCCGCCCCGGCCCGTGCATGCACGACGCCGAGATCGAAGAGGCTGCAGCTATCTACGCTGCCCACTTCGTGACGCACCCGCAAGGCGTTGCGCCAATCCAGATCATCAAGCTGGCTATGAGTCTCGACTACCAGAGCTGCGAGACTGACGACTGGAAGGACACCTTGGCGTGGCGTCAAGTTGAGTGGATCAAGAACGCTGCCATCCGTTGCCTGAATGGCTACGAAGGCGCTGACTGGGACTTTCAGCTTGTACTGCCTGAAGTAGAGGCGTTGTACGCACAAGAGGAGAAATGAAATGGGATACGGCCCGGTTGTAAACGGAAAGCACACTCCCATCACGCCGTGGCACGGAAGCTGGGCGCAGCAAGAGTTCGCAAAACGCTGCGAAGAGCCGTGGTTCAGTAAGTGGCATGGACAGTGGATTGTTCGACATCATCAACGCCCTGAACTGGTCGTAGCTCGCGGGGCTACCAAAGGAGAAATGAAATGGGATGGCTATTCAGCAGCGCGTGGTTAGAGCGCAAAAACCTCATCAAGCACCTCGTTGAGAACAAGGGTGGTGCGAAAGTGCTCAAGCACTGCACTGTGGGTAACAACCTGTGGCTGGTCTACGAGCACGAGGACGGCAAGCGCAGCGTCGGCCTCTGCATGATGAAAGGGCCGCACGGTGTCAGCAAAAACTACACCGGGATGGACAAAGACTGGTGGGGCTACAAGGACGTGCATGAAACGGCTGGGCCGTGTGAGATCACATGCCCTGTCTCCTATCTGGAGATGTGCACCGCCCCGGAGACCAACTGGGCCTACGAGTGGCGGCAGCGCGTGTATGCCCGTGGCAGAAATGCCAGAGCACTGGTCAAGGGGAGCAAGTGGAAGATCGGCGAGAAAGTCGCTGAGATTATCAAACGCCGCAGTCCAAGCGCGTTCGTCATTGACCTCGATGGCATTCGCTACCGCTGCGGTTTGAGGTACTTGGTTGGAAGGGAGGCGGTATGAGCAAGTCATGGAAACCTTATTTTGAATTCCCCGGTGGGGAGTGGGCCACGAACTCCACGGCGTTTGCCACAGAGGTTGAGGCGCATGCCGCTGCAAGTGACCGCTTTCAACGGTGGACGATGCCTATCGGATTCGAAGCTCGTGAGTCTGACGAAGAAGTGAACTACGTGTACGACTTTGAAAAACGAGAGGAGCGCCATGTACCGTGTCGGCCTAACTCGCATCAGTCATAACAAGAAGACTGGCCCTATCCCTGTGAGCACGACAGAGGCGCGTACTTGCCCTCCCACGTGTGAGCAGTTCGACACCTGCTACGCGAAGTTCGGCCCACTGCTCATGCACTGGAACAAGATCAATAACGGTGAACGAGGTATGGACTGGCCAGACTTCTGTGACGAGATCAGCCGCCTGCCGCGCAAGCAGCTCTGGCGACACAACCAAGCAGGTGATCTACCAGGTGACGGCGTACTGATTGACCAGCCTGCGCTTGAAGAACTGGTGCAGGCGAACAAAGGGAAGCGTGGTTTCACGTACACACACTACCCCCTCACACCGGAAAACATTCACATCATTGAAGCTGCGAACGAAGCTGGATTCACCATCAATGTTTCGTGTGACTCTCTGACGAACTCTGATGCAGTCGCACAGATTACCTCGCTACCTCAAGCAGTGGTGCTACCCAGTGGAATAACAGAGCACTCGCTCTACACGGCTGGCGGAAGAAAGGTCGTCGTCTGCCCAGCCACTTATCGAGACGACATGGACTGCGCACGCTGCGGTATTTGCGCAGACAACAGTCCAGATCGCGCAGTCATCGGATTTCCAGCACATGGGACGAAGAAACGCGTGATTGATTTGAAACTAATGAAAGAACAATGAAATGAAAACCTTCTACCTGAAGCAACGCGAAGGTGAAGATCGAGTCATCCTCGATACCGAGACTTCTGCAAAGGACAACGTGTTGCAAACCATTCCTGCCAAGAACTGGCTAGACGCACGCGAGAAGGTCAACACCACGCAGCTCTGGCACAACCCAGGCTACGGCTGGTACACAAGGTAGTGTCCGTGATGCCCCAGCCAAAGGTGGGATAAAACATTGGCTGAACAGGCGTGGTCTCTTACTTGTTCCACCTCCAGCTGCGTGACTGTTCCGTTCGAAACGTCCGAGATACGTTAGCCCCGACACCGCTGCCCAGCCCCCTGTCGGGCACCAAACTCTTTTAGGAGCAACACATGATGCGACCCGATATCGAACGACTGCGCGAGCTGATCCTGGTGCAGTTTAAGAACAACAACCTGAAGCCCAAAACGCAAGCAGCAGCGAAGGCTGAGTATTTCATCATCGTCGGCTATCTAGCGATGCAGGCTGAGCTGGGCGAGAAGCTCGACCCATACCTGAGCATGCTGGCCATGTCGGGTCGTCGACTGACGGAAGAAAGGGCAGTGCAATGAACCGAGACAAATTCAGCAAGTACCTGGAGATCGCAAATGCTATTTCAAAGCTCAGCAAGGACAAAAGCACGCAGGTTGGCGCAATCGTCGTCAGTCCCTCGCTCGAAGTCCGAACCATGGGATACAACGGTGCTCCCAGAGGGTGTGCTGCCGATGAGGATGTTCGTGGTACCGAGAGGCCGGAGAAATATTTCTGGATGGAACACGCGGAACGCAACGCCATATACAACGCAGCGCGTATGGGTGTGTCGCTCATCGGAAGCACCATTGTCGTCACTCACCCACCGTGCATGGACTGCGCTCGTGCAATTGTTCAAGCTGGGATAAGGGAAGTGTTCTGGCCCAAGCCAGAAGAAGAATTCGCCAAGCGGTGGATCGAGCACAAATATCGTGTAATCCGACTGTTCAATGAATGCGGTGTTTATTTTGATGAGGTGCCACATGACTAAGCTCACCATCGAAGAAATTCTCACCCTCCCAGTCATGGATCGCGAAGCGACCATGGTACAGGGGCTGAAGTGTGACAAGCCGACTAAACCAGGCATGTACCTTTACCTCTATCACGGGCGCGAATACGCCGAAGAGGAAATGAGTGACTGGGGTGACGATGGCCCTTATCTCGGCCCGTTCGAATGGATGGCATGCACCTATATGAGCGACCTACGCTTTGGTGACGATGAGGGTGACGCTATCAGCATCGGTTGCCCAGTCTGTACCTTCCACAACGGCAGCACGAAACCAGTGTCGTTTCGTGCGCCTATCTTCGTTTGGGAAGACATGATCTATTACGACGGGATGTTCTACGGCGACTGGAGCTTTCAGTATTACAAAGGAGAAACGAAATGATTTTCAAGCCAATGCTTGCAACCGACGCTGAGCTGGACAAGCTTCGTTTTCCGCTCTTTCATAATCTACTTCTCTCTGATATACTCCATCAGACTTAATAACTGAGTTGAGTGGGTTATGAAGAAACGAGATCGCACAGGTGACGTTGTTGGGAGATTAACAGTAGTCAAAGAGGGTCCGGGCCATGTTCAAGCCAATGGACGCAGACGCGTTAACTGGGTGTGTATATGCGGTTGCGGTAACACCATCCTTGTAGAAGCAGGGAATTTGCATGAAGGGCATTCAAGATCGTGTGGATGTCTTGTTGCAGACACTTGTTCAAATGTCGGTAAAACGAATCTACGACACGGTAAAACAAAAACACGTGAGTGGTTTGCGTGGCGTGGAGCGAAGGACCGATGCTTTAACCCGAACGCGCCGCAATACAAAAATTACGGCGCTCGCGGTATTACGGTATGCGCTCATTGGAAAAGCTCATTCGAACGCTTCTTAACTGATATGGGTGAGTGCCCACCAAATCACACACTTGAGCGCATTAATGTAAACGGCAATTACGCACCCGGCAACTGCAAGTGGGCGACGGTTAAAGAGCAAATGAGAAATCGCACATGTACACCACGGATAAAGCACAAAGGACAACTCGTACCTTTGGTAAACATTTGCGAATCAAAAAACCTTCCGTATCGCCTCATATACGAACGCATATATAGGAACAGTTGGTCGATTGACAGAGCTTTATCAACAACCAAAAGGATTAAAAATGTTTAAGCCGATGTTGGCATGTGATTGTGATTTAGAAAAATTAAGGTATCCGATTTTGTGTTCACCCAAATTGGATGGCGTCAGAGCCGTGGTGCGTGACGGTGTGGTGTACAGCCGTAGCAACAAGCCGATCCCGAATGCCTTCGTGCAGCAGGAGTTCAAGCACCTCACACACTTTGATGGCGAGCTGATCGTTGGTGACCCCAGCGGCAAGACTGTCTATCGAGATACTGTCAGTCACGTCATGTCTCACGACAAGGAGAAGTACGACCTGCGCTTCTACGTGTTCGATCACGTCGAAGAACTGGTATCTGAGTACTCGCGTCGTGCTGACAAACTGAAATCTGCGCTGAAGAATTCTCGTGAACTGAGTGTTGTGCTACACGACCAGAAGCTCGTCAAGACTATCGACGCATTACTCAAGTACGAGGAGGACATACTCGATGAAGGCTTCGAAGGTCTGATCCTGCGCAGCCCGGATGCCCCATACAAGATGGGCCGCAGCACGGTACGCGAAGGCTACCTGCTGAAGCTAAAGAGGTTCATGGATGCCGAGGCCACGGTCATTGGTTTTGAAGAGAGGATGCACAATGGAAATGAAGCAACTGTGTCTGAACTTGGACGAACCAAACGCAGCAGTCATCGAGCGGGTAAATCAGGTCGAGGCGACCTTGGAGCGCTTGTTTGCAGAACTGCGGAAGGAGTCGAGTTCAATATCGGAACTGGGTTCACCGACAGTGAGCGCGAAAACATCTGGCAGCATCGTGATCAGTTTCTCGGTGGATTCGCCAAGTACAAGTTCTTCCCAGTCGGTGTTAAGGAAGCTCCGCGCCACCCTGTTTTTCTCGGCTGGCGCGATTTAAAGGACATGTGATGATCTACGACATTTACGTCGAAAATGACGACAGCGACTACCGTGATGTACGACTCGACATGGCGCTGGAAGACTACACCGAAGACACGTACAGCGTTGTTCTGACACTTGACCGTGACTACGGTACGCGCAGTATGGGCGATGTACTTTATGCGGCCAGTATGCAATTCTTCGTTGCGATCA